>JAUXTZ010000319.1 GCA_030681095.1 Burkholderiales bacterium | reverse complement strand
ATCGCCGGCGGCCAGCTTGCGGCGGCACAGACATTCCCCATCGAACGCGTCCTTGCGTTCCAGCGCCGGCGGCAGGTTGCGCGCGGCGGCGAGTTTGCAGCCGGACTCGCCCTCGCGCAGGAATATCCAGCCTGCCTGAATGCCGGGCAGTTCCAATGCGCGATCCAGCGCCGCTTCCGTCACCTCGCGTTCGTTGGAAACTTGATTCAGCCCATCGGCAATGCGGTATAGCCCATTCAGCACTTGGTTGGAGTGCGCCAGCTCCTTTTCGCGCAGCTTGAGTTCGGTGTTGATGTGAATGGCCTGCTCGTAGGTCGAAATCAGCAGATCCAGGATCTGTTGCCGTTCGGCGGTGATGAAATGTTTCTGGCCGCCCAAATCGATTTCCACCCCCATCTGCATCTTCTGGTTCTTGCGCAGTTCGATGTTCATCAGCAGGTATTCGATGCGCGACAGCAAATAGCGTTCTTCGTACGGTTTGCGGATGAAATTGTCGGCGCCGCATTCCAGCCCGCGGATCACGTCCTGCGCATCCGAGAGCGTGGTCACCAGGATGACCGGGATGTCCTTCAGCTTTTCGTCGGACTTGATTGCCTTGCACAGTTCGTAGCCGTTCATCTCGGGCATCACGATGTCGCTGATGACTAAGGTGGGTTTGTGCGCGTGCGCAGCCTTCAGGGCCGCCTTGCCATTGGCGGCGGTGACCACGCCGTAACCGTGCTCTTCGAGCAGGAAGCGTAATTGTTCCGCCTGGGTCGGGCTATCCTCGGCGACGAGAATGTCGATGCGCTGGTTTTCCTTCTTTCCCGGTTTCATTGATTCGGCTCCTTCTTGTTTCCGTTGTTCGCCACGTTGGTCAGCACTGCCGCGATTTTGTCTGGTGGAAGAATGAACATCGCCGCATCGAGCTTGATCGCCTCGCCCGGCATGCCGTGCACGACGGAGCTGTCCTTGTCTTGGGCGAAGGTGACCGCGCCTTTTTCTTTCAATAGCCGCAGTTCCTCGGCGCCGTCGCGTCCCATGCCGGTGAGCAGGCCGGCGATGGCGTCGCAACCATAGGTTTCGGCGATCGAGCGAAACAGATAGGAAACCGACGGGCGCAATCCATTTTCGGGCGCGTCCCGCGTCAGCACGATGGTTCCGCCGCGCGCTACTTTCATCTGGAATTCATCGGGCGCCACATAGGCATGGCCGGGCAGAATGGATTCGCCGTTCGCGGCGACATGCACCGGCAGACTCGCCGAATGCGCGAGCCATTCGGCGAACCCCGCGATAAAACCCGCCGCCATGTGCTGCACGATCAACACCGGCGCCGGGAAATCCTTCGGCAACCCCGCCAGGATGGTTTGCAGCGCGGGGGGGCCGCCGGTCGAGGCGCCGATCGCCACCACCCGGATTTTCGCCGTTTCGCGCGTAAGGCCCATCCCCGCCGCGTGCGCCGCTTCGCGCCGCACGCGCGGCCAACGCCGCACCACTTTGACTTCCGACATCAGTTTCACGGTTTGCACCAGTTCGCGGGAGATCGCCTCGTGCTGCGCATGCGCCATGCCGGGCGGCCGTGGCAGCACGGCCAATGCGCCGGCCTCCATTGCATCGAAGGTGGTGACCACTTCCCCTGGATTCTCGCTGCCGCTCACGATGACAATCGGCGTCGGATCCGTTTCCATGATCCGGCGCGTGGCTTCCAGGCCATCCATATGCGGCATGTGGATGTCCATCGTGATCACGTCGGGGCGATAGCGTTTTACGGCGTCGAGCGCTTGTGCACCGTCGTGCGCCGTGCCGATAACTCGGATGTCGGAATCCGAGCTAAGGATATGAACCAGGAGTTCGCGCACCGAGGGCGAATCTTCCACCACCAGGACTTTGATCATAGGCCTTGCCTCATGGTGTTTTTCCGGAGCGGTGGTTCGCGCAATCTCGTGCCCATGCTCATCCCTGGGTCGCCGGCTGACCGAGCGCCGGTTCATAGCGAATTATCCGGTTTCTGCCGCTCTGTTTGGCCGCATACATCGCCGCGTCGGCGGCCGCGACCAACGCCGACGCGGTGTCCGCTTGCGCCGGCCAGGACGCGACCCCGATGCTGACGGTAATGCGTAGGGGGGTTACATTGACATCGAACGTCTGCGCCTCCACCGCCGCGCGCAGGCGCTCGGCGATGTGGGCGGCGGCGTCGAGATCGGTCTCCGGCAAGATGACGGTAATCTCCTCGCCGCCGTAGCGGCACACGCTGTCGATGGCGCGCGCTTGGCGCCCCAGCAGTTCGCTCAGTCCCTTGAGAACGGCATCCCCCGCCAGGTGTCCGTGCGTGTCGTTCACGCGCTTGAAGTGGTCGATGTCGAGCAGCAGCAGCGAGACCGGCCGCTTGAACCGCTGCGCGCGCGCGAACTCGTCGCCGAGCAGCGTGTAGAACGCGCGGTGGTTGTACAGCCCGGTGAGGCCGTCGCGGGTCGCGAGCGCCGCGAGCGCCGCCCGGCTCTTCTTCAGCGCCTCGGCCATGGCATTGAACGTCTGCGCCAGTTGCCCCAGCTCATCCGGCCTGTTCAGCTCCACCCGGTGGGAAAGATCGCCGGCGCCGAAGCGGTTGGCCCCCGTCTCCAATGCCCGCAGCGGGAGCAAGACGGAGCGGGCCAGCGCGAATGCCGTTGCCGCAACGATGGCGATCCCCGCGATAAAAATGCCGGAGATCAGGGCGTATGCCCAGCGTCTGGCGGTGTGCGCTCGCGCCGACGCCTCCCCGGCCTCCCGGTGGACGATGTCATGCACCTGCCCCAGCAGGTCCACGGCACGGTCGATGTGAGCATCCATACGTTCCATTTCCCGCGCCACGACCGGATTCCCGACCGGGCGGGGAAGCGCCAGCAGGGACGAAGCGATGGCCTTCGCCAGCCGCCATTCTTCCCGCGCGGCGCGCACCAAATCCCGTTCCTCCCCAAGACCGAAGGGGCCTGCCAGCGTCTCCTCGAATGCCCGGTCCAGCTCCCGGGTCAGGCGCGCGAACTCCTCCTTTTCCGCCGGCTCGCCGTGGATGAGATAATCGTTGGGGGGCATCGCCGCCATCAGCGTCAGCGTCTGGAGATGGATGACGGGATGCATCTCCTCGATCGCTTCTTCCACCACCTCATCGAGCGCGGCGGTGGTGTAGCGCAGGAGGAACAGGGCGCTGGCCCCCAGCAGCGCCAGCGGCAGCAGCATGATGCCGACGCCCAGGGCGAAGCGGGTGCGCAGGGAAACCTGAAACTTGAGCGCTGAAATTTGAAACGTCATAACAGCCTCCGGATCACTTCCAGCAGGTTACTCTGGTCAAAGCTGCTCTTCACAATATAAGCATTGGCGCCGGCGTCGATGCCGCGTTCGCGGTGCTCGCGCGAGCCGAGCGCCGTGACCAGCACGATCGGCAGTTCCCCGAGGTGCTTGTCGGCGCGTACCTTGGCGGTCAAATCAAAGCCGTCCATGCGCGGCATTTCCACATCCGATACCACCAGGTCGAAGGTCCCGGTTTTGAGCGCGGTATAAGCGTCGATGCCGTCCACTGCGGTGGCGACGCGGTAACCGGCGGCTTCCAATATATTCTTGAGCAGTGCGCGCGAAGTGATCGAATCCTCCACCACCAGGATGGATGGCTTGGCCGCATCCGCGGCTGGTTGTGCGGCAATGGCCGCTCGTGGCGCCGTTGCCTGCTTCACGGCCGACTTCATCAGATCGGCCACGTTCAGCACTGGCGCCACTTGGCCGGTTCCCAGCACGCACGCGCCGGCGACGTTGCGCACGCGCGCGAGTTGGCGGCCGAGCGGCTTGAGCAGAATTTCCTGCTCGCCCAGTATCTCGTCCACCCGGAACGCGACGCGTGCCGCGCCCAGCCCCAGTACGACGGCCTGCGCCATCTCCGCCGATTCGCCGCCCCCTGGCTTGCGCGGCATCTCCAGCACATCGGTCAACCAGACCAGCGAGGCGGCCTGTCCGTCGAGCGGAATCGTTTCCCGGTTCTCCACGCTGCGTATGTCTTTGCGGGCGATTCTCGTCACGCGTTCGACGCTGCCCACGGGGATGACGCAAAGCTGCTCGCCGGCACGCACCAGAACGCCGCGAAAGGTGGCCAAGGTCAGCGGCAGCGTGATCCTGAAGCGCGTGCCGGCATCCGGGGTCGATTCGAGCGCGATCGCACCGCCCAATCGCTCGACTTTTTCGCGCACGATGGCCAGCCCGAGTCCGCGTCCGGAAACATCGGTGATGATGGGGCTGGTGGAGATGCCGGATTGGAAAATCAGCGCCAGCGCCGCCGATTCTTCCAGCCGCTCCGTGTCCTCGGCGGAAACGAGGCCGAGTTTGCAGGCCGCCGCCTTCACTTTGGCCGCGTCGATGCCGGCCCCATCGTCGGTAACGAGAATCTCGACTTTGCCGCTGTCCAACTGCGAAATCGCCAGGGCGCACGTTCCGTGCGGCGGCTTATGCTTGTCCGCGCGCAGCGCCGGCGTTTCGATGCCGTGATCGATGCAGTTGCGCAGCATGTGAAGCAGCGGATCCTTCATCTCTTCCAGAATCCGCCGGTCGATTTCGATCTCGCCGCCTTGAATCGTCAACGCCACTTCCTTGCCCTGATCGCGCGCGAGCTCGCGGGTGAAGCGCGGGAAAATTTCGATCAGCGAGGCGAACGGCAGCAGGTGCATTTCCCGTACATCGCGCAGCAGGCCGTCGGTCATGCCGGCCAGCGTGCGCTGATCGCGATTGGCGGATTTGCTCAGCCGCGCCAGACGATCCTCGAGCGATTTCATGGCGAGCTGTTCGCCATCCAGGTATTCGAGCAGCTTCGGCAGCGCCAGCCGCCCATGCGCGGCAGCGTTGGCGCTGTCGTTGCGCGCGAACGATTGCTCGACCTGGCGCAACGCGGGCTGTATGTGCGCCCGATTTTTCTTCCAAGCAGCCAGCGCGGCGGCTGCCTCGCGCAGTTCCTTGGCGCGCTGGGCCGATGCCAGGCGCGGCGACAGCAACTCTTCCACCTGCCGCATCACCACATCGAGTTTTGTCGTGGCGATTCTGATCGTCCCGGCGGCCAGGTTAGCGGACGGAATAGGCATGTCGCGCATCGCGGCGGGCGTGGCCGGCGCATCGTGAGCGTGAGCGGGCGGCTGTTCCGGCAACCTTGTCTCCGCGAAGGGTTCCGGTTCGTGTGATTGTCCTTGCAACGCAAGATCGAGACGCTGTATCAGTGCGGCGGTCGTGGACGGGGGGAGGGGGGCGCCGGCGCTTGGATCGACCAGCCTATCGAGCGCGCCGAGCGCCTGGTGCAGGAGATCGAACAAGGCCGACGAACCGGCGAGCCGGTTGCGCTTCATCTCCGCGAACACGCTTTCCAGCGCTTGGCACACCGCCTCGACTTCGGCGAGATTCACCGCCCGCGCCGCGCCTTTCAGGCTGTGCGCTTCGCGGAAGACCTGCTCGACGATTTTCGCGCGATGATCGCCCGCCGGCGTTTTTTCCAGTTCGAGCAGCCCCGACGACATCGCCTTGACATGTTCGTCCGCCTCGATCCGAAATGTCGCGAGCAGCCTTTTCTGGAATTCGTCGTTCTGTTTCGCCATGATTTTGTACCGATTTAGCGCGTCATGCGGCCTTATTTCCGATCATCGCGCCCAGTTTGTGCCCCAACTCGTGCAGGCCCTGCGCGGCGACTTCCGCTTGCTTGGTGCCGGCGACGTTCTGCACGCTGGCCTGCTTGATGTTCTCCATCGCCTGCGCCACCTGATCCATGCCCACCATTTGCTGCTGGC
>JAUXTZ010000312.1 GCA_030681095.1 Burkholderiales bacterium | reverse complement strand
GATGACGATGTTCTGACCCTCGATGTAGCCGCGCTCACGTAGGCCCTGCTTGAACGCCGCGTACAGCGCGCCGTGCGATGTCGGGGAACCCGGGTTCAGCCAACCGATGCGCGGTGTCCTCTCGGCGGCCTGTACGGCGGGAACAAATATTCCGGCCAGACTGGCCACGGCAAGGATAATAACGAATGCGAAAGTTTTCATTGAATCACCTCGTCTGCGCGCAGCAGCAGTGCCGGTGGAATCTTGATACCCAGCGCCTTGGCGGTTTTGAGATTGATGACTAACTCGATTTCTGTGGGCTGTTCCACCGGCAGGTCGCCAGGCTTCGCGCCCTTGAGGATTTTGTCCACGTAAACGGCGGCACGCCGAGTCAAATATGGAAGGCTTGGGGAGTACGACATCAGCGCGCCGGCGAGGGTGAATTCCCGGAATCCGGACATGATCGGCAGGTGTTGGCTCATGGCGAATTTATTGATGATATTGCGGTAACTGTAGATGCGCGAACTCATGAGGGCAATGAGCGCATCAGGTGGCTGTTTCCGGATTATGGCGAATGCGGCGCTGAGATCTTGTGCGCTCTGGATATCCAAGGGCTGGAGACTGATATGCAGTGCTCGGGCGGCAGCCTGCGTCGCCTTCCACTCGGTTGCAGCGGCGGGATCATTGGAATCCCTTAATATCGCTACCCGCGACAAACCGGGGAGCGTTTCCTTGAGCAGTTGCAGGCGTTTAGCGCCCAGTTCATACGCTAAAACCGACATTCCGGTGACGTTTCCGCCGGGGTGGGCGAGGCTTTTCACGAGGCCGGTTCCAACCGGGTCGGTGGCAAACAGGAAGACAATCGGGATAGTCCGGGTTGCATTCTTCAGCACCAGTGCAGTTTGTGCACCGAGGGTCACAATGAGATCGACCTTGGCCTCGATCAACTCGGCCGCCAGAAAGGGCAGCACCTCGGCGTCGCCTTCCGCCGAGCGGTACTCGATGATGATGTTCTTGCCATCCTCATAGCCCAGTTCGCGCAGGCCATCGAGAAACGCCGCGCGCTCCGGCGAGGGCGGCGAGATCAGCGGCGACAATACCAAGTACCCAATGCGCGGTACCTTGCCGGGCAGTGGCGCAGCCGGCGTGAGCGGTGCGAACAGGCCCGCCAACACGATTATGACCAGTAGCGCAATGGCTTTCATTTGATCACCTCGTCGGCGCGCAGCAGCAGTGCTGGTGGAATCTTGATACGCAGTGCCTTGGCGGTTTTCAGATTGATGACTAACTCGAATTTGGTTGGTTGCTCGATCGGCAGATCGGCGGGTTTGGCGCCCTTGAAGATTTTGTCCACATAGGTTGCGGCGCGCCGGAAGTTGTCCGGCAGGTTCGGACCGTAGGACATTAACCCGCCCGCGTCCACATACAACCGAAAACCGAACATGGTGGGGATCCGGTTGGCGGTTGCGAATTCTGCGATGATTTGCCGGTAGCTCGAGGTCGCGGGGTCCGGCATCACGATCAGCGCGTCGGGGCGTTTGTGGCGCATGATGGCGAGGGCGGCTTCGATATCCTTGGGCCCATGCTGATTTATCGATGTCAGGGTTATTCCCAAGCCCTTGGCACCGCTTTTCATTGACTCAACATGTCGCACAAAGTTGGTCGATGTTGGATTCCACAGAACGGTGACATGTTTGATTTTCGGCGCCGCCTCTTTTAGGAGTTGCAACAACTTCGCGCCGACTTCCGGCGTGACATCGAGCGTGAGGCCGGCCACATTGCCCCCGGGATGCGCCAGGCTCTTGACCAGACCGGCGCCGACCGGGTCGCCGCTAAACGGCATCACAATGGGAATGGTACGGGTGCCCTGCATCGCGGCGCGCGTTGCCTCGCTGGTGATCGGAATAATCACATCGACTGGCAGTTTTACCAGTTCGGCGGCGAGATCGCTTAGAAACTCCGGCTCCCAGTTAGCCGAGCGATATTCGATCACTAGGTTGCGCCCTTCTTCATAACCCAAATTGCGCATGCCTTCGATAAAGGCCGCGCGATCGGGCGAAGGCGTGTCCGAGAGCGGGGAGAGAAGCAGATAGCCGACGCGATATATTTTTGTTGCAGGGGGTGCGGCCAGCGTTAGCGGCGCGAACAGGAGCGTGCAGACGACCATCGCAACAGTAGAAATGAGTAAAGTTGTGCGTTTAGGCATTTTTGAACATCCTTATCCGATCGTCTGTTGAATCTTCATACTCAGCGCCAGGGCGGCAATATTGTGCAAGATGAACGCTACGCGCGCTGGCGAGGCCATGATTGTAATGTCGCCACTGCTCCGTGGCGTTTGGCTTGAGTGCACCCTTATTTATAGGGGAAAACGGTGCTGTGTGGTGTGCAAAATTACGCGTGAAGGATGTGGAATATTCACACTCTTTTTTCGTGTGAGCTGGTTTGATGGCGAACACCTCATACCCGCAACAAGGTCAGGGGGAAGCAGCCTGTTTCCATCTATAGCGCGGATTGCGGGCAAAGAAAAAGGCGGCTACAAGCCGCCTTTTTCGGGGTGCGTGGGGTAAACGCTTATTTGACCTTCGGATCCAGTTCGCCCTTGTCGTAGCGTTTCTGCATTTCTTCCAGGTTGAACACCTTCTTGATCTTGCTAGCTTGCCCGGCTGCGCCGAAAGCCTCATAGCGATTTTTGCAAATGTCGCTCATGCCCTTGGTGGCTTCTTTGAGGAATTTACGTGGGTCGAAGTTGGATTTGTTTTCCGCCAAGTGCTTGCGGATGGCGCCGGTGGAGGCCATACGCAGGTCGGTGTCGATGTTCACTTTACGCACGCCGTTCTTGATGCCTTCGACGATTTCGGAAACCGGCACGCCGTAGGTCTGACCCATGTCGCCGCCGAAGCTGTTGATGATGGCGAGCCAATCTTCCGGCACGGAAGAGGAGCCGTGCATTACCAAGTGCACGCTCGGGATGCGCGCGTGGATTTCTTTTACGCGGTCGATGCGCAGCACTTTGCCGGTGGGCTTCTGGGTGAATTTGTAAGCGCCGTGCGAGGTGCCGATGGCGATGGCCAAGGCATCCACTTGGGTCTTGGTCACGAAGTCGGCGGCTTCATCCGGGTCGGTCAACATCTGCTCGTGGGTCAGCTTGCCTTCGGCGCCGTGGCCGTCTTCCTCGCCGGCCATGCCTGATTCCAGGGAACCTAAGCAGCCCAGTTCGCCTTCGACGGATACGCCGCACGCATGCGCCAGTTCGGCCACTTTGGCCGTGGTGGCCACGTTGTACTCGTAGCTGGCGGGGGTTTTGGCATCATCCATCAGGGAGCCGTCCATCATCACCGAGCTGAAGCCGGATTGGATGGAGCGGAAACAGATGCTCGGCGATGCGCCATGATCTTGGTGCATACAGACCGGGATGTGCGGATACATTTCAATCGCGGCCAGAATCAGGTGGCGCAAGAAAGGTTCGCCGGCATAAGAACGCGCGCCAGCGGAGCCTTGCAGAATCACCGGGCTGTCGACAGCAGCGGCGGCTTCCATAATCGCCTTCACTTGTTCCATATTGTTAACGTTAAAAGCCGGTAAGCCGTAGCCGTTTTCGGCGGCGTGGTCGAGCAACTGACGCAGGGAAATTAAAGCCATGACACTCTCCTTAAATAAAAACTCAATAATCTATTCTAGCTACTAGGCGGGGAAAACCTGCCTCCAGCCACATTATTTCTTGTGATCGCCTACCCGCACTAACTTCATGGTATTGGTGCCGCCGGTTTTGCCGATCGATTCACCATAGGTCAGCAGGATTAAATCGCCTTCGCGCACGGCGCCACGGCGGCGCAGCTCGTCTTCGGCTTCGATCAACAACTGTTCCCGATCTGACGTTGTGGTCTTAAAATTGACCGGATACACACCGCGAAACAGGGTCAACTTTCTACGGGTTTCGACTTCCGGTGTCAAGGCGTAGATCGGTACATCGGTATTCATGCGCGACATCCACAGCGTGGTCGAGCCGGATTGCGTGAGCGCGGCAATCGCCTTCACATTCACGTGGCTGGCGGTGAACATGGCGGACATGGCAATGGTCTCGTCGACACGCTCGAAATTTTTCTTCACGGAGTACTGGCTCATGAAGGAAGTGTCGGCTTCCTTCTCCGCCTCAGTGCAGATGCGATCCATGGCCGCGATGGTTTCTACCGGATATTGTCCGGCGGCGGTTTCGGCCGAGAGCATCACCGCGTCGGTGCCATCCAGCACGCCATTGGCCACGTCGGATACTTCGGCGCGGGTCGGGATCGGGCTGTTGATCATCGATTCCATCATTTGCGTGGCGATGATCGCCAGCTTGTTTTTTTGGCGCGCCATGCGAATCATTTTTTTCTGCAAGCCGGGCACGGCGGCATCGCCCACTTCCACGCCCAAATCACCGCGCGCGACCATGATGCCATCCGAGGCGTCGATGATTTCTTCCAGCGCGACGATGGCCTCGGCACGTTCGATCTTGGCCACGAGCAAGCCTTTGCCCCCGGCCGCGCGCAGCAGATCGCGGGCACGCTGCATGTCGGCGCCGCAGCGCGGGAAGGACACCGCGATATAGTCGGCCTTAAACGCCGCTGCGGTTTTGATGTCCTCCATATCTTTTTCGGTCAGCGCGGGCGCCGACAAGCCGCCGCCTTGGCGGTTGATGCCCTTGTTATCAGACAAGGTGCCGCCTTGCAGCACTTTGCAGAAAATTTCCGCGCCTTTGACATCTTCTACCCACAGCGTGATGCGGCCATCATCGAGCAACAGCGTTGCGCCGCGCGCTACATCTTTGGGCAAGTCTTTGTAATCGAGACCCACGCGCTCCTGGTTGCCGAGCGCGCAGTTGGCGTCGAGAATGAAGCGGTCGTCGTGGTTGATCTGGATTTTTTTGTTTTCGAATTTGCCGATGCGAATCTTCGGGCCTTGCAAGTCGGCCAGTACCCCGACCGTCTTGCCGCGTGCACGTGCCAGGGAGCGGATCATTTCGGCGCGGCGGATATGATCTTCCGCTTTACCATGCGAAAAATTCAAGCGCACGACATCCAAACCAGCCGCAATCATTTGATCCAGAATTTTCGGATCATCAGATGCGGGGCCGAGGGTGGCAACAATTTTGGTTCTACGTAGCATTAGGTGTTAGGGCCCAGGATTCAGGATTCGGGATTCAGGTTGGGAGTAGGACGCAGGTCAGGTTTTCCCTGAAGCCTGACGTCCGACCCCTAACCCCTTATTTTGCTCGCTCTTCCAGGATCGCTACCGCAGGCAATTTCTTGCCTTCGAGGAATTCCAGAAATGCGCCGCCGGCGGTGGAGATATAAGACACTTTGTCGTAGATGTCGTATTTCTGAATCGCGGCGATGGTGTCGCCGCCGCCCGCCAAGGTAAAGGCCTTGGTGTTTGCGATCGCCATGGCGATGGCTTTGGTGCCGGCGCCGAATTGATCGAATTCGAATACGCCGACCGGGCCATTCCACACTACGGTGCCGGCTTTCATGATGATATCGACGAGTTCTTGCGCGCTTTTCGGGCCGATGTCGAAAATCATGTCGTCGTCGGCCACGTTGCCTGCATCTTTTAATACCGCAGGTTCGTTCGCGTCGAATTTCTTGCCGCACACCACATCGACGGCGATGGGGATAGAGGCATTGCGCTTGGACATTTTTTCCATGAGCATTTGTGCGGTGGGCACCAAATCATCTTCGCACAAGGATTTGCCGACGTTCTTGCCGGTGGCTTTGAGGAAGGTGTTGGCGATGCCGCCGCCGACGACCATTTGGTCAACTTTCTCGGACAGGGCTTCGAGCACGGTGAGCTTGGTCGACACTTTCGAACCGCCGACGATGGCGACCATGGGACGTGCCGGGCTCAGTAGGGCTTTGGTCAGCGCGTCGAGTTCTTGCGTGAGCAGAATGCCGGCGCAGGCCACGGGCGCGTATTTGGCAATGCCGTGGGTGGAAGCCTGCGCGCGGTGCGCGGTGCCGAAGGCATCCATCACGAACACGTCGCACAGCTTGGCGTATTTTTGCGCCGTCTCATCGACGTTTTTCTTTTCGCCTTTATTGATGCGGCAATTTTCCAGCACCACCAGCTCGCCCTCAGCAACATCGAAGCCGCCATCGACCCAGTCCTTGATCAAGCGTACCGGCTTGCCCAGGCGCGCGGCGATGTTGTCCGCCACCGGCTTGAGCGAGTTTTCTTCAGACCACACGCCTTCTTCCGGGCGGCCCAGGTGCGAGGTCACCATGACTTTCGCGCCTTGTTTTAAGCAGTGGTTGATGGTGGCCATGGAGGCGGTAATACGCGCGTCGCTGGTGACTTTGCCGTCTTTGACCGGCACGTTGAGGTCGGCGCGAATGAAGACGCGCTTACC
>JAUXTZ010000308.1 GCA_030681095.1 Burkholderiales bacterium | reverse complement strand
GCCAAACCGGCGAGCGGCGACTTCACGCAACTCAAGGGGCGCTTGAAATTACCGGTGGCGGGGGAACTTGCCAATCGTTTCGGGGGTCAACGTGCAGATACCGGTACTGCCTGGAAGGGTCTATTTATCCGCGCCAGCACGGGCAGTGCGGTCAAGGCCCTGGGACCGGGGAGTGTGGTATTCGCGGATTGGCTGCGCGGTTTCGGCAATTTGCTCATCATCGACCACGGCGACGGCTATATGAGCCTGTACGGCAACAACGAGGCAGTATTGAAACAGGAAGGCGAGCAAGTAGCGGCGGGCGAGGTGATCGCCACGGTGGGGAACAGCGGCGGCAACCCCGAATCCGGTTTATACTTCGAAGTCCGCTACCACAGCCGTCCGATTGACCCTTTACAGTGGGTAGGCCGGCGTTAATTTTAATTAAAGTGAGCTTATTCCATGCGCGGTAAATTACATTTTTTTAGTCTCTTCATCGGCGCCATGGTCGGCGTGCTGATCGCCCTGAATTTTTCTGCCGAGGCGAATAAGGACCCCGCCTCCCCGCTGCCGGTGGATGAGCTGCGCGCCTTCACCGAAGTCTTCGGCAAGATCAAGAGCGATTATGTCGAGCCGATTGAAGACAAAAAGCTCATCAACGAAGCCATCAACGGCATGTTGAATGGCCTCGATCCGCACTCCAGCTATCTCGACCAGGATGCGTTCAAAGACTTGCAAGTTTCGACCCAAGGCGAGTTCGGCGGCTTAGGCATTGAAGTCGGCATGGAAGACGGCTTCGTTAAAGTGGTGTCCCCGATCGAAGACACGCCCGCCTACCAGGCCGGGGTGAAAAGCGGCGATCTGATCATCAAGCTCGACGATACGCCGGTAAAAGGACTGTCGCTGAACGAAGCGGTCAAGCGCATGCGCGGCAAACCCAATACCAAGATCACACTGACGATTCTGCGCAAGGGCGAAGTAAAGCCCATCATCGTTACCCTGACCCGCGCCGTGATTCAGGTCAAGAGCGTGAAAAACAAGCTGCTCGAAACCGGCTATGGCTACATCCGTATCACCCAATTTCAAGACCACACCGGCGAAGACTTGGTGAAGGCCATCGACACTCTTGGTAAGCAAAATAAAGCGCCGCTCAAAGGCTTGGTGCTCGATCTGCGCAACGACCCGGGGGGCTTGCTGAATGGCGCGGTGGCTATATCGTCCGCCTTCCTGCCCAAAGATGTGCTGGTGGTGTACACCGACGGCCGCACCGAGGACGCGAAAATGCGCCTCACCGCGAACAAGGAGAACTACTTGCGCACGAGCCAATCCGACTATTTAAAAAGCTTGCCGGAATGGACCAAGACTGTGCCGATGATCGTGCTGGTGAATGGCGGCTCCGCTTCGGCTTCCGAGATCGTGGCAGGCGCATTGCAAGATCACAAGCGCGCCATCATTATGGGCACACAGACTTTCGGCAAGGGCTCGGTGCAATCCATTCTGCCGCTGGGCAACGGCACCGCGATTAAGCTCACTACCGCGCGCTACTACACCCCCAGCGGCAACTCGATCCAAGCCAAGGGCATTACCCCCGACATCGTGGTGGAAGACGCCACGCTGAGCGAAGGCGAAAAGCAATCGATGTCCGTGCGCGAGGCCGATTTGGACCGGCACCTGACCAACGACAAAGACAATGACGGTAAGCCCGACATCATCCAACTCAAACCGCAAGCACCGAAGAATGATAAACCCAAGGACGATAAATCCAGCAAGGTGCAAGACAAGGCGGCCAAGCCGACCGATCCGGAAACGTTGATTAAACAGGACTACCAGATCAACCAAGCGTTGAATCTGTTAAAAGGCCTGCAGCTCGTACAGAAACGATAAGCGCTTATCGAGGCTATGAAGCGCTTTCTCTCACGCCTTGCACTGCTTTGTTTAATCAACACCCCCGCCTTCGCTGGCTGGGGTGATTTTGATTACGATTTCGACGCCGACAACAAGCCCTGGAAAGAAATTGAAGCGCAATTGCCGGCTTATCCTAAGCTGGAACAAGCCCAACCTTTCTTCGTCTCATCCGCCAGCGACAACCAATTCTTCATCGACCTCAAATCAGTCAGCGTGGGTGAGGACGACACGGTGCGTTACACCCTGATCGTCAAATCCGTGACCGGGGTATTGAATATCAGTTTCGAAGGCATCCGCTGCGGCACCCGCGAGAAAAAACTCTACGCTTTCGGTCGCCAAGACGGTACTTGGTCGCGCAATAAATACGCCAAGTGGGACGCTATCAAATACAAGGATGTGAACCGTCAGCACCACATGCTGTATGACGATTTCTTCTGCCCCAACACCATCATCGCAAAGGATGCCGCCGAGGTGGTGAATGCCTTGAAATATGGCTTCCATCCCCGCGCTGTTCGTCAGTAATGTCTAGTACGTTGCTGACGGCGACGCTGCGCGTCACCGAGATTTTCCTATCGCTGCAAGGCGAATCTTCGCGCGTAGGGCTGCCCACCGTGTTCATCCGGCTCACCGGCTGCCCCCTGCGCTGCGGCTATTGTGATACCGAATATGCCTTCACCGGCGGTGAGACGATGACGCTGGAGTTGATCCTGAAGCAGGTCGCCGATTTGCATGCGCGCTATGTCTGCGTCACCGGCGGCGAACCGCTGGCGCAAAAAAACTGCCACGCCTTGCTCACCGCGTTGTGTGATGCGGGCTACTCGGTCTCGCTGGAAACCAGCGGCGCACTCGACATCGGCGAGGTGGATGCTCGCGTATCGCGCATTGTGGATATCAAAACCCCCGCTTCGGGCGAGGTTGAAAAAAATCGCTGGGAAAATCTTGCCGCGCTCACGCCCAGCGATGAAGTGAAGTTTGTGTTGTGTGATGAAGCCGACTATCAATGGGCAAAACAAGTGCTGGCTGAACATCATGTAACGGAAAAATGTCCGGTGCTGTTCTCGCCGGTGCACGGCCAGATCGAACCGGGTCATCTCGCGGATTGGATCTTGCGTGACCGGTTGCCGGTACGCATGCAAGTACAGCTGCACAAGATCTTATGGAGCGTGGAGCGCGGGAGATAATGCATGGCTAAGGCTGTCGTATTACTCTCGGGCGGGCTGGATTCCGCCACCACGCTCGCCATCGCAAAGCGCCAAGGCTATACCTGCTATTGCCTGAGCCTGGACTATGGCCAGCGCCATCGCGCGGAACTGGCGGCAGCGGCCAAGGTCGCGCAATCACTCGGCGCAGTGGAACATCGCGTCATGCAACTCGATCTAGCGTCTTTTGGCGGCTCGGCGCTCACCGATACTAACCTTGCCGTGCCCACTACCCCCGTAGCCGGCATCCCCATCACCTATGTCCCGGCGCGCAATACCATCATGCTGTCCTTAGCACTCGCCTGGAGCGAGGTGTTGGGCGCGCGTGATATTTTTATCGGCGTCAACGCGGTGGATTATTCCGGCTACCCGGATTGCCGGCCGGACTATATCGCCGCCTTCGAACACCTCGCGAATCTCGCCACCAAAGCCGGCGTGGAAGGCGCGCACCTCACCCTGCACACCCCGCTGATCCAACTCAGCAAAGCCGAAATCATCCGCCAAGGCCTGCAACTCGGCGTCGATTACGCGCTCACCGTTTCTTGCTATCAGGCCGACGCGCATGGTCGCGCCTGTGGCGTGTGTGATTCCTGCCGCTTGCGCAAAAAGGGCTTTGCGGATGCGGGCTACCCCGACCCCACGCCCTATCGCTAACTAGTACATATCTACTAAGTACCTAATTTTATTGGGAAACATAAAACATCTGGCTTGCCATTTTGGCGGAAAACGCTAGAATGCCGGATTCACTTTTCCCACATGCATGCGCCGGTTGCTATCCGTCCGGCAACCGTTTAATCCAAGAATGAGGTTCTGATCATGATTTTCGAAAGCTTTGCCAGCGCACAGTCGTTCTTCCTCTGGTCAACCTTCGTGATCGCGCTGATCATGGGCGCGGTCGTCAATAAAACTGGCTTTTGCACTATGGGGGCCGTGTCCGACTGGGTGAATATCGGCGATACCGGCCGCATGCGCGCTTGGCTGTTCGCCATTGCCATCGGCGTGCTCGGCGTCATGGCGCTGGAAGCGGCGGGCATGATCAACGTCACCAACACCTTCCCGCCCTACCGCCAGAACCAACTGGTGTGGGTCGAGAACCTGCTCGGCGGCTTAATGTTCGGCATCGGCATGACGCTCGCCTCCGGATGCGGCAACAAGACCTTGATCCGCATCGGCGGCGGCAACATCAAGTCGATCATGGTGCTCGCGATCATCGCGGTCATCGCCTATTTCATGATCAACCCCTTCCCTGGCTCGGACAAGACGCTGTTCTCCTTGTTTTTCTATGATTGGATCCGGCCGCTGTCCACGACGCTCACTACCAACCAAGACCTCGGCGCCATGCTCTTCGGCGCGGACAAGGTAGCGCAAGGCCGCATGATCGCCGGCGGCGTCATCGGCGCGCTATTGCTCATCGTCGTATTCAAATCCAGCGATTTCCGCGGCAGCTTTGACAATGTCCTGGGTGGCCTGATCGTTGGCCTGGCCGTGCTCGCCGCTTGGTATGTAACCAACCACGTGCAGATACATACCGACGCCGAAACCGTAACCATCCAAAAATTTGTAGAGGACTGGGATCTGCTGGCTAAGCCGGCCGACGTCAAACCCGCGCAAGCCGGCCCGCTCGCCTCACAGTCGTTCACCTTCATCAACCCCATGGGACAAACTCTGGGTTATATCGCCAACGGCTTCGACAAGACCCTGCTCACTTTCGGCATCATGGCCTTGGCTGGCGTAATATTCGGCTCCTTCCTGTGGTCGCTGATTACGCGTAGTTTCAAGATCGAATGGTTCGCCTCGTTCAAGGATTTCGTCAATCATTTCATCGGCGCAATCCTGATGGGCTTCGGCGGCGTGCTGTCCATGGGCTGCACCATCGGCCAAGCGGTCACTGGCATCTCGACCCTAGCAGTAGGCTCCATCGTCACTTTCATCGCCATCGTGATCGGCAGCGCCCTCACCATGAAGATCCAATACTACAAAATGGTGTACGAAGACGATGCAACCTTCCTCAAGGCCTTCATCACCGCCTTGGTCGATCTCAAACTGCTGCCTGCTGGCCTACGCCAACTGGAAGCGGTGTAAGCCTTAATTTATAGGGTTTTGAACACATCCGCCCCGCCTTGTGCGGGGCTTTTTATTGACAGAAAGTTACGATTACCGGATAATCCGCGCTTCTTTTTGGGTCGTTAGCTCAGCTGGTAGAGCAGCGGACTTTTAATCCGTTGGTCGCAGGTTCGAATCCCGCACGGCCTACCAAAAACCAAAACGGCCTAGCGATTTTCTCGCTAGGCCGTTTTTCTATTGGTGTAACGCGCCGCGCTATTTGGCACTAATTTGCATCTTATTTGGCACTAGCTATTTGAAGTTCCTGATAAGCAGCTCACCGGTGGTTCGAGCGGGAGTTGCACCGCCGACGGTGTAGCGAATTTCAAGGCGATCCATCGCCAGCCCCTTGAATGTGCGCCGCATCTCGGGGATATCGTTTACGCTCACGATCATCTTCCCTTTGATTGACCTGGCAAGCGCAGCCATCTCAGCGTACTGCTCCAAGCCAAAATCCACACCGTAGCCCTCTGTGCCCCAATAGGGCGGATCGCAGTAGAACAGGGTGTGTGGGCGATCATACTTAGCGATACAGGCTTGCCAGTCCAGGTGCTCGATGTAGACCCGCGCCAGGCGCAGGTGGGCGGCGCTTAGGTCTTCCTCGATACGCAGCAGATTCAGCCGGGGCGGAGTGGTCGCTGCGATACCGAAGGTGCGCCCTTGTACCTTGCCACCGAAGCCAAGCTTTTGCAGGTAGTAGAACCTGGCAGCGCGTTGAATATCGGTTAGCGTCGCCGGTGGCGTGTCCGTTAACCACTTATATATCTGGCGGCTGTTTAACGCCCACTTGAACTGCCTGACGAACTCCTCCAAGTGGTGCTGCACCACTCGGTAGAGGTTCACCACATCGCCGTTGATATCGTTGATCGCCTCGACGTCGGATGGCTCCTTCATAAAGAAGAGCGCGGCCGCGCCGCAGAATGGCTCGACATAGCACTGATGATCCGGGAACAGCGGCAAGATGTGCCTTGCCAGCCGACGCTTGCCGCCGATCCACGGTACCAGGGGTTTTGCGTTGTTAAAGAGCTTGTCGCCTTGAGCGCGCATCATGGTCTTCCATATTTGCCGCTCGATGGCGATCTGGTTCGGGGCTCGCGGCCCTCAACACGTTCAGCGCCCCACAGCGGGGGCACTTGATATTCAGTTGGCGGTAGTCGGCTTCCGCTAGTTTTTTTGCGCAGTGCGCGCAGCGAATCTCCTGCATTTGCAAGCCCTTTATGGTTTTTTTCGTGCTAGGCTCTACCCGCCACGCGCGTGGTGGGGGAGCCTTGGCCAAGGCTCGCAGGATGCTCTGCGGGTTACGGCGGCCGAGCGCGTGTTTCAGCACGCGTTTGGTCGCTCCTTCTTATTTCACAAATCCTTTCAAGCGCTTCAACTCTCGCATGGCGTCGTTAAGCGTTTTCTGAATAAAATAATCGTCGTCATTCGGCTGGACGGTCGCCGGAACACGAGGCACTACCCCGCCAGGGAATAGCTGGCCCTCGCGATACATGCGCTGTACCCGCCTTAGCGAATCCTCTAAGCGATCCACCAGAGGAATTTTGCGAATGTTTTCTTCGAGATTCATTTGATCCCATAACCTTTCACCGGGTTGATGTATTGCACGCGCATTGCGCGATCGTCGCGCCGCTCGCCACGCAGCCAAGCCTCAGCCCACCCTTTGAGCTTCCAGCCGAAACGCAGGCGCACGCAGCGGTTCGATAGGTAGGGGATCACAGCGTAGTACTCCCAATATGGCCCGGCCGTGATCAGTAGCCAACCAGCGTGGCCTGGGCGATCCGATGTGCGGATATCGCCCACGATACGGGGAGCGATGTGGCGGGGAATGTACGCGCCGAGGCGGTCATATTTGTAGCGGTAGGCCGCGTTACGCCACAGCCATAGTGTCCGCTTGGCCCAAAGCTTGAGCGTGGTGATCGCTTCGGAGTCGCCTGGTTGCACGTTGAGAAACACGACGTGCTCGGTCTTCCAGCCTTTGTCGCCATCCAAATCATTGTCGTGTGTTTCCATCCAGCGCAACATCACGGGCAGTCGAGCGCCAGTGGCGAACGGCACCACGAACGGGGTAAGGATGCGCGCGAGAATCGACGATCCGAGATCGAGCGGTGCCTTGATGAGCCATGCGAAAAACATCGGCCAGGTCATGGCAGCGCGCTCAATGAGGTGTTGACGGTTGCCACCGCCGCGAGTATTGCATCGGGCGTAGGTGCGGCATCCACCGCCGCTTTACCATTTAGGCGGATTGTTCTGATCGCATCGAGCAGCGCCATATAGCCATCGCGGGTCGCGATGATGTCATCGGCGGCAGCTTTATTGGTCATGCCGCTTACGTCCTTCCACGCCTTGACGCTGCTGGGCACGGTGCCGGTGTAGCCAGCATCTTTATAAGCGATCGCGTCTTCATAAGCGCGGCGATATTCTTCGCTGATGTAGTCACCTTGCGAAACCGCTACGGCGCGCTTGCCGCCACACGCTTGGTCGATCTGATCTTTGTACTGTGCCTTTATCGCCGCGAGATTCATTGGCGTGACGTTAAGCGATCCATCATCGTTTTCAGTGATCTGATTGAAGCGCTCATCCGGGCGCACCGGGTCAGGTACTTCGGTGATGCCCGCCGCCGCTCGTGCTGCAGCGTCGGCAAAGTGACCTGCGGGGAACTGCACATCATCAGGTTGCTCGATGATTTCTTCGCCACCATTACCATCCGGCATAGATACCGGCACCAACACGGACAGCGTCATCGGTGCATTGATGTTAATTTTCTTTCCATTGAGCAAATACATGATTAATTACCTCGCGCGTTTTGGTGGCGGAAAATGTTTTTGATATTGGAGACAATAGTGGCCGTCCAAGTGTTGGCACCGGCGGTGTTATAGCTGGCGCTCGCGGTGCGCAGCTTGAAGCCGCCCGCCAGCCGATCGGCATGGGTGCCGTAGGTGACAGCATTACTGTTGATGGTGAGCGTTTCTGGTGAGCCGTTAATGTGGACGCATGGGCCGTCTGCAGCAGCATTTCCGGTGAAAGAGCCGGATACGGTGACGGCGGACGTTTGTGAAAGATTCTTGGTGCAGAGCGCCTTGAACCCGGTGGGGGGGGTGTATGCGAAGGGGCGTTGGCCGGAATTAAGTGCCCAAGATGTAGTGCCGTCGCCCCCCTTAGACCACGCAGTAAACAGAGAACCAGTTAACCCTGAAAACTGGGGGTTTATCGCAGTCGCTGGATCACCACTCTCGACCCAAACCCCGTCAAGCCTCAACCAGACTTTTCTTGCATCTAAGTCGACGGCCACGCCCACTATGGGAGACGCCGACGGAGCGCCGAACACTGCTGTTTGCACCCCGCCGCCGGTTTTTAAAACCGAACCACCCACGTAGTCTAGGTGCAAACCCCAAGCGTTGCTGTCCACAGCGGAATCTACGGCCAGATTTCTACTTTCATTGCACACGCCGAACGCTGGGCCGTTACCAGAGGTTTGCGTAAGCGCGCCTTCAAAGTATATTTTTCCGCTGGTGGCAGCGACAGTTCCAAGTCTATTTTGGAAATAGCTCGCTAAATTTTCTAGCGCACCATTCGACAAGGACCCCGCACCAGAGAGCGGATTCCAGACACAGAAATTATTCGTCGGCGTATCGGTCAAACAATCATTCCCAGCACCCGCCGTCACACTGATATTCGTCGGCGTCCAGTTATTGCCGTTGCCAGAGCGATCAGCGCCGAGCGCGGCGGCAGTGGCAGCGCTGGCATCGAAAAAATCAAGGTAAAAACCATTCGTGCCGTAGGTGCCGGAGTAGCGCTTCGGACGCCATTGATTTGTTTTTGGATGGGATACACCGAACGATGTAGGCGCAAGGGCTTGGCCATCAATGAAATAAACTTCAGAGATGTATCCGCCGAAATATTCCGCGACATACGGCTGGGAGCCGCTGAGCGTGTGCGCTTGGGTGCCGATGTTGTATTCGGTATCTGCATTCAGCGCTGGATAGTTGAATGTCCCCGCTGTAACCTGCACCCCGTTTATCCACAATTTAAACCGATCAGCGGCAACAGCTTGTGTTGTGTCTACCAGCAAATGCACGTGCATATGCGCAGCCAAATCTCGGTATGCAGCTGTGGTGATCAGGCTTGCAGTAGCGGCGTCAAGACTCAAATAAAGTTTGTCGGTGGCGTTAAATCGAAAGAATCCGCGCACCAAGCCAGGCGCATTTGTGCTGTTCCAAAAGTCTTGCTCGCTACCCAGGGTGCTGCGCTTCAGCCAGCCGCTCCACGTCCATGTTTTTCGATTGCCGGATGATGCTGGTGTCCGCGTCAAATAGGCCGCATCAGGAATGTTGAAACGCACCGAATTTTTGATGACGCGATACTCATCAAGCGGGTCAGCGTTACCCGCCATCAGCAATGGATTCACATTTGCAGGAATCATTTAGTGTCGACTTTAAGTTGCCCAACGATGCGGGTCGCTGATTCAACGTAGTAAACCAGGTCATCAATCGCGCTTGTGGTAGTGGTGAGCGCGGTTACGATGCCGCCTTCAAATTTCCAGTAAGAGCCAAACGCCAGCGTGCGAGTACCAGTGGCGTCTTGCGCGATCTTGATTACGCCGCTCTGCCCCGCCACGATGTTGGTCGGGTTGGCGAGTATGCGATTGCCCGCCAGCGTCACTTCGTAATTGTTGCTCAGCGCAAAGTCGGGCGTGATGGTCGCGCCGTCGGTGAGCGCGATCACCGCCCCGCGTTGCGCTTTGCTCCAGGTATTTGCCACGCCAAGCCGCGCGAACAGTACATAAAGCGCATCCCGTACTTGAGTAAGTGTTCCGATGGCCGGAGTGATCGCGCCCGCAATCACGATCGCCATCATCTCTTCCATAATCATGTGATACCAGTAAGGCCCTGGCTTGGTGGCCGGAATTGCCGTCTGCGGATCGCCTGAAATCGGGTAGCCTGGGGACGGAGAAACCGGTACGGTGGGCGGAGTGCCTGATGCACCCGATTTATATGCTCTATCCATTGCGTGTAGCTCCTATGCGTATGCAAACAAAACGTGGGTGTGGGCTGGCTTGAGCCGGTTGATCACGCATTCCAGCGCCTCGTTACCCCAACTCGCCAGCGGATCGTCGACGCTATCGTCGACACTCAATTCAAAAATGGTGTTAAGCGGCGCATTAACCTGCCACGCGAATTGCCATGCGGCGCTGTAGAGCGGGTAATCGACATCATCGTCCACGCTATGCTCGTGAAACTCGGTGATCGTGATGGCGTAGCCCAGCGTGGCCGCCAGTGCGATGTAATAGGTTGCGGACTGACCGCCGATGGTGGTGAGCTTAGTCACCAGCGCGGCGATGCGCTGGGCGGTGCTCTGCTCTACAGCCACACAACTATCCGGCAAACCTGCCACGCGCTCCCAATCGGTGAGCAACTCGCTGGTGGTGCGCGGGTCAGCTTCGTCGATCAACGCGGCCGCACGGCCATCGACGCGGGCCAGTTCGTCAGAAAATGCTTGCAGCAGCTTAGTCAGCGTGGCCTCCGCATCGCGTGGCCAGGCAGCACCGAGCGGCAGCAGCGCTTGCAGTTGACTCAGATATTGTTCGGCGGTCATGCCCATGTGATCGCGCCCATCGTGGCCATCTGGCCGGTGGTGTGGGTGACGTCAGCGGCGGGCGCGCTCAGCACGTTATTAGTTTCGCCTGCAGCAATCGAAATCGCCTCGCGAATATGGCTCAGCAGAATGGTTCCGCCGGGTTCGGATTCGCGGCGGATCAGGTCGGTCAGCTCCGCCGTGACGGCATCGCGTACAACCTGCGTGTTCGGGGTGAGCTGGATGGTGAAATTGCGCGGCACGGCAACCGGGGCGGCCACGGTCACCTGTGCGGTGACTGGGCGGCGAGCGTTGATGTAGTCTTGCACTGCGGTCACCTCGGCAGCATCCGGAATAATAGAGGCATCGTCATCGCGGGCGAAACGTACAGTCACCGTGCCTAAGCCAAGTTCAGCGGGATACACCCACACGCGCGTGACGCCGGCGACTTCGAGCGCCCAGGCTTCGTAATCATATTTCGCGCCGCCGTGGGGTGGCTGTTGGATTCTTTTGAGCAAGCGCGCGCGCAGGCTGGCATCAATTTCCGTATCCGCGCCGTTGGTGATGCCCGCCGCTGTCACTGTGGCGGCGGC
>JAUXTZ010000305.1 GCA_030681095.1 Burkholderiales bacterium | reverse complement strand
CATGGTGCGATCCATCACCTCGCAAGCGATCTCTTTTTCTAGATTGCGCGCCTGCGACGGCGATATCTCGTGATCGACAAAGACGGCATCGATCTCGCCTGCCTTGGGGTCGGCGGCGGCGTGTAGCGTTCTTTCCGGCTCTGCGGGCTCGGCTTCCTTGTCCACGAAGGCGCGTATCTCCTCCCGCTTGCCAACGCCCAGGTAGGCCGTCGAGTCGAAGCTGGTGCGCTTCTGCGTGAAGGTGGCGGCGATCTCGTATCCCAGTGTCTTTGCCAGATCGCGCAGCTCGGCCAGCGATGACTCGAACTCGATGTCGCTCACGCTCGGCAGTTGCACGGCCGCCACGATGGCGGATTTGGGCTTTGCTTTGACTTCTTTTTGCATGCGGAAATTGCTTCTCTTGGGTAGGCGAAGCCGGACAGTATAGTGCCTGGCACTGCAATAGTCGTCGGCCTAGGGATACTCCGCAAGCGTCCCACCGGCGTCATACCGGCGCAGCGGGGTAAGCAGGCAGGCCGCTGATTTTTTCTGCAATGCCCATGGCGATGGGAATGGTGGCGGATTTAGAGGCGAGCGAGAGCGCGACTTCACGCGTGCCGCCAAGCAGGCAATGCAGAAATTGCGCACCGTCGAAATACGTGGTGTAAGGCGTGCCGGTGAGATTTAACAGAATAATCAATGCGGTCAGCGCCAAGGCGACGGGGTTGGCCAGCGGCCGGTTAAATATAACGCATAATCGGCGCTAATCGACCCAGGAAGATCCTTCGCACTGGTGTAAAGCAAGCCCCTAAAAACCTTCTTTTATTCAAGCTACAAAAGAGCATATATCGATTAAGATTTTTACTATATTTATCTCTGGGGGAGGTAATACAGAAATGAAAATAATCGACTACAGATATATTGAAGTCCGGCGGGAAATTGATCAGGGTTCCCCAAAAGGGTGGAAAGATCGGCGGCGCGCGGTTGAGCGCCGGATGCCTCAAGTTGAGGAAATCACCTTTGAGGAATGGGTTTTTTTTGTTGCACAATTCGCTAGTACAACTACATCGCCCGATGATTCCGATGAGGAGTCAATTGGATAGGCGCTAGCCATTCCCGATGGATTTGTGACGAACGATGATAGCCGTTCGTTTCGGGATGCCCCCTGCAGACCCCTAGCCCATCCACCGCATCATCAGCGGCACGAGCAGCGCTGTCATCAAGCCATTCAAACCCATCGCCAACCCTGAAAACGCGCCCGCCATTTCGCTGATCTGAAACGCGCGCGGTGCCGAGCAGGCGCGCGATCCAGTAGGCGCTCAAGATCGCCGTGGTCGTTCCAGAAAAACTCGGCGAGTTGCTGCCCATCCCCGCTAGCGGCAAACCGGTAGCGATTCTCTGCTTGAGTAAGGTGGAAGGCTGGGGGGAGCGGCAGGTCTTGGTGGAGTTGGTGTTTGAGAATGGATGGGGTGATCGTCTTCTCAATAAATAGTGTTTAACTTCACACTATTTATGCTATCTTTTAGTTATGGACTATAAAAGCCTCTCCGAATTCGCCGCGCTGCGGGGCGTTTCGCCTTCGCGCGTGATGTATTGGCTGAAACATGATCGGCTTGCCGGTGCGAAGAAGGCGGGTTCTTTCTGGATCATCCCCGCCGAGGCCGATCCCGGTGTTAAACCGGTGGGTCGTCCAAACAAGACAGAAGAAGCACCGTTCCGCGACAAAGAAGAAGCCATGCTCGCACTCTGCGTGGCCCCACCCAAGCTGCAAGCCTGGCGGCGCGCGGGTACGCCACGCTTCATGGCAGGCATGGCGCTCATGTTGGCCTCCGTGTCTGGATTCGACCGGGTGCACTATCTTGCTCTGGCGGAAAAACTCGACCCTACTGCACTCAGCGTGGACGCTTTCGAGGCTTGGCTTGCGACCAATCCCTACAAACCCTCGCGCTTCCTGCCCATGCTGCAACAGCGTCGTAAGCGCCTGGACAGCGCGCACCATGCCAAGCGCTGAATTTCTCGACGCGCTCCGCCGTCTGGTTGCAAAAATCGAGGCATCTCTCCCCAAGGTGAAAGCGCCGATCAAAATGTACGTGGCGGGCGGTGCGGCGGTGCATTTTTACACCGCCTACCGCGTCTCGGCAGATGTGGATGCTATCTTTTCCAAGCGCCTGCTCCTACCCGATGAAGTGGAAGTGGCATGGCAAGGCGAGGACGGCAAGCCCAGTCTGTTGTATCTGGACAAACAGTACAACGACACCTTCTCTCTCATGCACGAGGACTATGCCGCCGCAGCCATTCCTTGCGCCGAATTGAATGTCGGCAAGCGCAAAATCCACGTGTATTTTCTGTCCCCCATTGATCTCGTGGTATCCAAGCTGTCTCGCTACGAGACGGTCGATCAGGAAGACATTCGAGCATTGGCCGAGCAGGGGTTGGTGAGCGCGGATGCCGTGCGAACGCGTGCCGAGGAAGCGCTGGGGGGGTATGTGGGAGAGATGACCCGAATCAAGAATTCAATCAAGCTCGCCTGCAAGTTGATCGACGATGTGCAAAGCAAGCGAACGGGCAATAACAAGAAAAAACCGCGCTAGGTTTTCGCGCTCTACAAAACATTCGGCTTCAGTCCGCTTTGGTATTTGCCAGTAGACCGAGCAATTTTGCTCAACCGTCTCATTCGCTGCAAACCGATCCTTTGACGAACGATGATACAGCTGTTGGTTTCGGGACGATTCTCCCATCACTCCCCTACCCCATCCACCGCATCATCAGCGGCACGAGCAGCGCCGTCATCAAGCCATTCAAACCCATCGCCAGCCCTGAAAACGCGCCCGCCATTTCGCTGATCTGAAACGCGCGCGCGGTGCCGATACCGTGGGAGGTAAGGCCGATGGCGAAACCTTTGATGCTGTCGTCGCGGCAGCGCAATTTGTCCAATAGCAGCTTGCCCGCCATTGCACCGAGGATGCCGGTGAGCACGACGAAGACGGCGGTGAGCGAAGGCAGGCCGCCGATTTTTTCTGCGATGCCCATGGCGATGGGCATGGTGGCGGATTTGGGCGCGAGCGAGAGCGCGACTTCACGCGTGCCGCCGAGCAGGCGCGCGATCCAGTAGGCGCTCAAGATCGCCGTGGTGGAGCCGATGACGAGCGCGGCCAGCAGCGGTAGCGCCATTTTTTTCACGCGATCGAAATGCAGGTAGAGCGGAATCGCCAGCGCCACGGTGGCCGGACCGAGTAGAAAGTGCACAAATTGTGCGCCGTCGAAA
>JAUXTZ010000294.1 GCA_030681095.1 Burkholderiales bacterium | reverse complement strand
GGGGCTGGAACACGCGCTCGCACGAGACGTAGAAGTTGTTGCAGTCGACGAGGGCGATGGCGATTTTATGCATGAATTTTTTACACTGACAATCGATGAATCGCCCAGCGCACTACGCCCCAGATCGTCAGTTCCTGCTCCGGCTTGATTACGATGTCGGGGTAAGCCGGGTTGGCGGCGTGCAGCACATAGCCAGAGGGGGTGTGCAGCAATTGCTTTACGGTGAATTCGTGGTCGAGCACCGCGATCACCACGCTTTCATGCGCGGCCTGCAGCGCGCGGTCCACCACCAGTAGGTCGCCGTCGAAAATAGCCAAGCCGCGCATTGAGTCGCCTGCAACTTTGAGAAAAAACGTCGCTTCTTTGTGCCGCACCAGATAGTCGTCGAGGCTGATGCATCCCTCGACGTAATCATCTGCGGGGGAGGGAAAACCAGCCGGCACCGGGCGTGCGAGCAGGGGATGGCTGCCGGGCGGCAGCATCGCATTTAATTTTGCGACGGGGGTGAGGCTGCGCTGGACGGCGGCGGCGCGCTCCAGTTTTTTCGGGTTGCGCATTGTGGATTAACTTCGGTATTTGCGGATGATGCCGACCACCACGCCGAATAGCTCCAACTGGCTGCGCGGGCGGATCACGGGATAGGCGGGGTTGGCCGGGTGCAGCACATACTTGCCGCGCTCTAATGCCAGGGTCTTGATGGTGAATTCGTTATCGACGATGGCGACCACGATATCGCCCGCTTGCGCCGCGACACGCTTTTCCACCACCGCGATGTCGCCTTCGAAAATGCCGGCGTCGATCATCGAGTCGCCTTTCACCGGCACCAGGGTGGTGTGCGACGGTTTGCCGATCAGATAATCATCGACCGCGAACGCTTCGACCCCGGCATCGCCCGTCGTGGCCGGCGTGCCGGCCGGCACGCGAAATGCCGCCAAGGAGCGTTCGAAGAAGCGGTGAGTTGGCACCCAAATCTCATCCGGCGTGCGCGCTAAAAAACCGGCTTCACGTAGCCGGTTCAGCACCTTGCCCACCGCCGAGCGCGAGGCCAGCCCCAGCACCTCGCACAGCCGGGCATAGGAGGGCAGGCTCTTCCACGCAGCGTAATAGTCTTGCAGTTTGCCGAGGTAATCGGCGTCTTTGGCGGTGTCGGTCATGGCGCGGCATAAGAGAACATTTGTTCTCCAATATAGAGAACAAATGTTCTCGCGTCAATCGCGGGCACAAAACAAAAACGGGGGCACAAGGCCCCCGTTCTCAGGTCGATGAAATGACCGGTTTATTCGCTAAAGCGGCGACGCGACGGTCCTGCGTTGGTGCGGGGACCGTCGTTGCGAAAGCCACCGCTCCAGGGCGCGCCACTACCACCTGCACCGGTACGCGGTTTGCTGCCGGTGCTGGGGCTGGCTTTGCGTGCGCCGTCGAAGCGGTCGTTGCCGCGGGCGGCGAAGGGCTTCTTGGGCTTGTCGCCAAAGCTCGGGCGACGTGACGGCGCTGGCTTATCGGTACGTGCGGTTGGCTCTAAACCAGCAATCACGTCAATGCGAATGGTTTGGCTGGTGTAGCGTTCGATGTCGCGCACCAAACGTTTTTCGCTGTGGTTGACCAGCGTTACCGCAGAGCCGGTGCGCCCGGCACGACCGGTGCGGCCGATGCGATGCACGTAATCTTCTGCTTGGCGCGGCAGGTCGAAGTTGATGACGTGGGTGATGCCCGCTACGTCGATGCCGCGCGCGGCAACGTCGGTGGCGACCAGCACACGCGTGCGGCCGTCGCGCAGACGTTGCAAGGTGCGGTTGCGTTTGCTTTGCTGCATGTCGCCATGCAGGGCGTCAACGGCGAAGCCTTGCTCAAACAGGCTTTCTGCGAGTTCTTCCGCGCCGCGCTTGGTGGCGGTGAAGATCAAGGCTTGGTTGAGATCGGTGTCACGCAGCAGCGCGTCGAGCAGTTTATTTTTGTGGCTGAAGTTGTCGGCGAACAGCAGGCGCTGGTCGATACGCGCTTCGTGCTGCACCGGCGTGGCGACTTCAATGCGCTGTGGGTTGCGCGTGAGCTTGCGTGCCAGGTTGCCCACGACGCCGTCGAGCGTGGCCGAGAACAGCAATGTTTGGCGCGTTTCCGGAGTGCTTGCAACGATGGTTTGGATGTCGTCGATAAAGCCCATGTCCAACATGCGATCGGCTTCGTCCAGCACCAACACTTCCAGGCGTGAAAAATCGATGCGGCCGCTTTGCATATGATCCATCAGGCGGCCAGGGGTGGCGACCACGATATCCACGGGATCTTTCAGCTTCTTCAATTGCAGGGCGTAAGGCGAGCCACCGACCAGTACGGCGGTGCGCAGGCGGTTCATTTCAGCGCCATAGGTCCAAGCGGCTTTTTCCACTTGCTGCGCGAGTTCGCGAGTCGGCGTGAGTACCAGTACGCGCGGCCCTTTACCCGGCTTGCTGGAGGGAGCTGAAATGCGTTGCAGGCTCGGGAGCAAAAACGCGGCGGTCTTGCCGCTGCCGGTATGCGAGGAAACAAGTAGGTCATGACCGGCCAGCGCGGCAGGGATCGCTGCGACTTGTACGGCGGTGGGCGTGGTGTAACCGCTCGACTCAATGGTCTTTAATAGGGATGGGTTCAAACCAAAATTTGCAAAACTCATGGCAATTCCTCTTCAGCATGGCTAGCGCTCAGGCGCAAGCCAATAGGTTACGACTCGCTTGATAAGCGAGGCGATTCAAATGCGGCGCAAGTCCAAAATGAAAATGGTTAAGCGGCGCGCTATAACATCGGCGCCAACCGAGTGCCGCAATTACCTCGAAAAGGAATTCTTCGGCGCGGCTAAAAAAATAAAAAGGTCGGGGACGATGGGGCTGTGAATACAGTCCCGGATCGAGTTCGCCACAGAACAAACTAGGCGAATCATCACTGCTGCAAAGCACAACGAGGCGCATCATACGTGAAGTTGGCCTACGATGCGAGGGGTTTATTCATCGCGGACGCTTTGTCGAAAATCCGCGCGTGTTGATGAGCTTATGGCATTCACGTGTTAGGAGTTTATGTCGGAGTTCGATACAGGGTTGCGTTTGTAGCATGCGAATATTTTGCATTGCATCAAGCGGTTGAAGTCTGTTGCGCTAGTGCCTATGCTAATATTTCAAATAGGGAACAGAACCTGGCATTCAATTTGCATGTCAAAACCATAGAACATGCATTAATAACCCGTTGGATAAGGAAACTTATATGAAATTGCTCGAAAAAATCGCAAATCCGCGTGATGTCCGGCGCAAGCTGGGCCTAAATCAACAGGATTTTTGGACCAAGATCGGCGTGACCCAGAGCGGTGGTTCGCGTTATGAAAGCGGTCGCAAGATGCCGAAACCGGTGAAAGAGTTGCTGCGCCTGGTGCATGTGGAGCAGATCGACCTAAGCCGGCTTAAGCGCGAAGACCTCGAAATCATCGAATATCTGAAGGACGCTCACCCCGATCTATATAAGAGCCTGAAAAAAGCGGCCAAGACCGGACGTAAAGAGCCTGAGGCGGAATAAGTTAATAGCTGGGGTTGGCTACGGGTTCACCCGGACAGCCAACCCCAGTTGTTCGATCTTGTTTGCGAATTGCGTCAGCCACGTCTGTGGCAGCGGCGACAGCCGCGGGGCTTCAGCTTGATGGCTTTCCCGTGCGATACCATAGAGCAGTACCCCTCTCAGCTTGATGTCTTGCTGTATCAAGCGCGCTAAAAAATCCAGATAAGCTTGTTGTTCCGTTTCCGTGGGCGGGGCGCCATCCAAAGCAAATACACAAGTCTGAACCCAAGTCGGGCACAAACTGGCGGCCAGGGTCAGATGCTCTGCCGTTTTTTTGAGCGACTGGCGGGTGTTGTTGATGCGTGTCATGCCTTCGCGTGTAGCCGAATCCAGCTTGTACCAAATCTCCCCATTCAACTTTGCCATGCGCTTTAAGCCTGCTTGAACGGGTTCGCGCGCAATCAAACTGCCGTTGGTGATCAGCACCAACTTGATCTTGCCCACCAGATTGAAGCGCTTCATCACGCGGCCGATCAGTTGCACCACGTCGGGAAATTCCTTGGCGCTGGTGGGTTCGCCGTTGCCAGATAGCGCGATATCGTTCAGTCGCCGCGCATCTTCCGGCACGCGCCTCTGCATGAAATCACCTTGTAGGATATCGGTGAGCAAGGAGGTCAGTTCGGCTTCCAATTGCTTGAGATCAATCGCCGGGGCCGCGCCACGCTTCAGATTGGGTACTTGGCAGTAAATGCAGCGCCAATTGCAGGCATTGTTGGGGTTGAGGTTGATGCCGACCGATACCCCGCCCGCCCGGCGCGACACGACGGGGTAAACATACGTCCGGTGCGCCGCATCGCGGTCGTGATCGGTGACAGTGAGTTGGGGCGTATTAGGCATGGCAGGATTCTAAGGCTTATTCGCGTAAATGCTATAATCGCACGAATTTTTGCAGGTTTATTCAATGCTTATCACACGCAGACTCGAATTCGACGCCGGCCACCGCATCCCGCAGCACAAGAGCCAATGCCGGCATTTGCATGGCCACCGCTACGCGTTGGAAGTCACCTTATCGGGTGAAATTATTCAAACTGAAGGCGCATCTGAGCAGGGCATGGTGATGGATTTCACCGACGTGAAAAATATCGCCTTGGAAAAAATAGCGAATGTATGGGATCACGCCTTCTTGGTGTACCGGGGCGATAGCGCGGTACTGGATTTTCTCAACAACATGCCGGGTCACAAGACCGTGGTGCTGGATACCGTGCCCACGGCGGAGAATCTCGCGCTAGCGGCGTTTAAGGTGCTGATTGCGGCGTATATCGATGTGTATGGCAATCATCTGCGCCTGGAGCGGGTG
>JAUXTZ010000291.1 GCA_030681095.1 Burkholderiales bacterium | reverse complement strand
CACCCGCTTGATCCAAGAAAGAACGGCGGTATGCAGCCGTCACCAGCTCTGAACACGCCTTGCTGCTGGAGTAGGGATCGAACCCGCCCAAGGGCTCGTTTTCTCGATATCCCCATACCCATTCGCGGTTCTCATAGCATTTATCAGTGGTGATATTGACCACAGCGCGTACGCCGGGCGTATTGCGTACTGCTTCGAGCAAATTGACCGTGCCCATCACATTGACCGCATAAGTCTCGGTGGGGTGTACATAGGAATATCGAACCAAGGGTTGTGCGGCCAAGTGGAATACGATCTCGGGCTGAGCATTCCGCACGGCATCAGTTAGCTTCGCTGCATCGCGAATATCGGCGATGTCGTTGTGCGCCATGCCGTCGGCAACTTGGGCTACCGTAAACAAATTGGGTTCCGTTGGTGGCGCAAGTGAATACCCGTAAACCTTGGCTCCCATGGACTGGAGCCAAAGGCACAGCCAGCCGCCCTTGAAGCCGGTATGGCCGGTGACGAACACGCGTTTACCACGCCAGAAATTTGGGGAGGTCACCATGTCTTCCACGGCGCTCGGTCTTGCTGCCACAATTCCTCCAAATGGTTCTTGTCGCGCAAGGTATCCATCGGCTGCCAGAACCCAGGGTGCTCAAATGCCATTAGCTCGCCCTCTGCGGCAAGCTTGGTGAGAGGCGCCCCTTCCCAAGACGAACTATCACCCTCTATCAGCGAAAGACATTTAGGCGAGATAACAAAAAAGCCACCATTAATCCAGCCGCCATCCCCTCTTGGTTTTTCTACAAAACCTTGTACCGCTCGCCCTTGCATTTCTAGCGCGCCATAGCGTCCGGCGGGCTGCACCGCAGTGATCGTGGCCGATTTTCCGTGCAGGCGATGAAAATCGATCAATGCACTGATATCGACATCGGCCACACCATCGCCATAGGTGAAGCAAAATTGCTCTTCGTCTTTAACATAGTCGGCAACACGTTTGAGCCGACCCCCGGTCATTGTGTTCTCTCCCGTATCGACCAACGTCACGCGCCAAGGCTCGGCATATTTCTGGTGGACCTGCATCGAATTGTTGGCCATGTCGAAAGTGACATCCGACATATGCAAGAAGTAGTTCGCGAAATACTCCTTAATGAGGTAACCCTTATAGCCACAGCAAATCACGAAATCGTTCACGCCGTGAGCGGAGTAGATCTTCATGATGTGCCACAGGATAGGCCGCCCACCGATCTCAATCATCGGCTTGGGCTTAAGGTGGGTTTCCTCGGCGATGCGGGTGCCCAACCCACCCGCCAGAATGACTGCCTTCATTGTAATTTTCTCCCCATTATGCCGAGCGCTGCGTGTCTCTAAAGCACACGCGCAGCCTGGGCCCCTAGTTGCTTGTTGGGCCCGAGCAAAATCATCTCCGCCTCGGAAAAGGCGCCGGAATCAAGATATGTATCTACAGATTTTTCAGCTTTTGCTTGAAACGCTGCGCCGCCCGAAAGGACTCTGTCAAAAATACGCGTTGAATGCACATCGTTTGCAACGTACTTGGCCATCTCTTCACAGGAATCAAAAAGAAAGCCGCCGAGCCGAGCCAACTGATGATGCACAAAGTAAAACTCATAGACGCTTTCAAGTTCTTGAATGGGCCCGAGATGGTCAATGCCCAGAAGCATTTCCCGGTATTCCTCAACGCTTTGAGCATGCCAATTAAAGCGGTAAGCGATATGCGGGTTATATCCGGCGTTGATCACTTTATAACCCACGAGTGGCAACTCATGCCCAATCGAACCATAGCTGGTGAGCGCGACGCTCACTCCTTCATCCCGCAATTGATGCCAGGTCGTGTTCGGGTCGATCACCTTGAGCTTCGGATACTTGGCCGCCAATTGCGTTACGGCCTCCATGGTGCCCGGCAGAAAATCGCGGTGAGTCTTGATATACCACTCGTAATCCGTCTCCTCGGATATTTGCCCGAGAAATGATATCCATTCATAGAAGTCCGTGAACAACATGCCGCCGTAGCACCGCGGATTGTCGAAGAAGCAATGCGTGGCGATCACGATTTTTATTTTTTCGGATGGCGCTGTTTGCCGTGCGATCAGTTCGGACGTATAGGCGCTCTTGGTCGAATAAGCCATGTTCACGCCAACCACACCCCCCAGGCGCTGTTCCAGTTGCGCTTTGCCCCACGCGATACCCGCCTGGCGCTCGGCGGGGTTCAGCGTTGCAAAATATTCGCGATACCGGCTGAACTCTGCATATTTTTCATCTGGACGCATGGTTTTTTTCATGTCGTGCCCGTTAGCCAGGTACACGGGGATGCCCTGCTTCCAGGCAATCTTCGAGAGAATGCCCATCGACACATAAAAATCATGGGATAGAACCGCCGCCGCCACCTTGTTCCTTACAAAAAAAGCACTAAAAAAAAGGTAGTAATTCAAGGCCACGAACATCACATATCGACAACGAAAACTTTCGAGCTCAGCAGTTGGCCTGCTGAACTGCCGCAAATACGTTTCATACACTTCATCACCTATCTGCACACCGTCGACAGACCAGTTAAAAAGATCTTTTTTCGTTTTCAATGTATCCAAGGCCTGAATAAAAAGCTGCTTTCTTTTCTTTCGCAGTTGAGCTGGTGCCGCGACGATCAAGTGCCGCGCACAGCCAAAGGAGTTGTACAGCACGTCCGTTAACGGATCGCGCGGCCCCTCCCCATAACTGCATATCTCGGCATTGAAGCGCTCAGCGAGACGATTGGCCAGCACACTATTTGCCGCCACCCAAACAGGAATAGGAAAGCAATCCATCAAAATAAACGCCTGCCGGTTCTTACCCTCCGTTTTATAGCGCTGCTTGTTCGTGGCGCAGTACGCTTGAGTTAACTCATCATGTGCGGCAGCCACGGATTGCTTGTTCAATCGGCGCTGCCGCAGCGCGCGTTTTATCCCGACGTACAAATCGGCCAGAACCACCGCCACATACAGGACTTCGGCCGACACTCTTTTAAATGCGTTCATTGATGTATTCGTCAATATTATTTGCTGGCGCTCAGCAACGCTTGCAAAGACTCAATCTCGGGCTGCGGCAATGCGCAAACTTTGCCGCCGGGGGGGATGCAGCTGATCACCCTGCGATCCGCCAACAGCCCGACCACCATGGCCATACTTTCACACCCAACAACCACATCGCTCTCCGTAACCTCTTCAAACAGTGTCTTGGCGCCGCCACTCACGATCGGCAAATCGAACTCTTGTTTCGCCCAGTCGTATTTGCCAGGCGCTTCCGAAGGATGGGGACGTATGACGATACGATCGACCGCCCCGGTCAGCGCTGAGAGATTCGATAAAAAATAGCGCAGCGCATCTTCTTCGGTGTAACCCCAATAACGCTCATCGCCATACTCGCGCAGCGCATGTTCACGCAGTGGCTCACAGACGTAGAGCACCCGCAAATTTTGCGTGCCGGTATCCGATAGCTGCGCCAGTTGGGCCAACTCGCGCCTTAAGTCATCGAAGTACGGATTGTCGACCAAGCCAATACTTAACTTGGGGAAAATCCGGCGCGCCATGGTTTCAGCCAGCGGGTCTCCTACCCATATCTCATCAGGCAGATGCGTCTCCCCCCCTCTGACGAATCTTTCGCGATAGTTGACCCAATGGTCGAGGAAAGCAACCGACCGCTTGCCCATCGCGCGCGCCATTTCGATAGCCTGCCACTCCAAATCGGATTGCCAACTCGTTCCGCAGAGCAGCCAATCCGACTGTTGAATTGCATCGGCAAGTGGCCGGCAATCAACCCCGCCGATTTTGCGCTCGAAAATTTTTAGTGCGGGGCCGCCAAGGACGTAGGTGCAATCGAGGCCTTGCTGGCGAACATAACTGGAGAGGATCTCCGCGCCACCAGCATCATGCGAACAAACACAAATCATCTAGGCGTCCGGGGCAAGGAATTCACATTCACTTCTAAGAATGCCGAACTCGATCATGTCGACCCATTCGCCATTCAGGTATAAGTGGGACCGGCGGCACCCTTCTTCCACCATGCCCAGCCGCTTGGCCAGGTTTCGCATCACCATATTTGGCGCGGCCGTGGCACACCAGATGCGCTCCAGGTTCAGCTTATTGAACCCATGCAGGAATAGCGCCTTGGCTGCCTGATATGCCACCCCCTTGCCCCAATGCCGCTTGTCACCAATCAATACGGCGAAATCCGCATGTCGGTTGATAAACGAAATACCCTGAAGGCTGATGTTGCCGATATGCCCATCAGCTACGTGACAGATTGCCCATACCACCTGATCTTCACCACTCAGATCGTCGAGGTAAGCGCGGAAATCGGCCAGCGTCTTGAAGAACTTCCCATGTGAGTTGTAGCGACACACCTCCTGGTCTTCAAACCAGGATGGATAGGGACCCTCCAAATCACTTTCGTGCAAAATACGAACAAAATATTGATCACTCAACTGATAGATCATCGCAGCGACTCCATTTGGTTCCAAACTTTGGCAAATGCCATCACGATCAAGTCAATATCCTGGCCAGAGAGTTCATGAACACACATCTCCAGGCCGAGGTAGGTTGACTCGTGCAGTTCCTCAGCTACGGGGCAGATACCCTTTGCGTAGTCGACATCTCTATGGCAAATATCAGACGTCCACGGAAATCCGCGCGAGCCGTAAGCGATTTTTTGTTGGTACATCGGCAAGAGGTGGACATTCTGGTAGCCGGGCGAAAGTCCAACACCTTCTGCGGCCAGCGCCTCGCAAATCCGGGCGCGCGCGACGCCAAGCTGCTTGATGTCGAGAATCAGCGGATAAATGTAATAAGAATGGGTGCAGTCCGCCATCACAACCGGGGTTCGCAATCCGGGCAGATTGGCGAGGCCCTTGGTAAGCCGTTCGGCCGCGTGTCGACGGGCGGCCACCAGCGTCTTAAGTTTCTTGAGTTGCTCGATTCCAATAGCGCATTCGATTTCCCCCAGGCGGAAGTTGTAGCCGACCATGTTGCGTAAATCGGTCACCCCTTTGTCGCCTACTACCGCCTCGGCATGGTTACGAATCAGACGCATGCGCTCCGCCAGATCGTCATCATCCGTCACAAGGATGCCACCCTCTCCGGTATGTATATGCTTGTGATAGTTGAGGCTGTAGCCGCCAATATCCGCCAAGGTTCCGGCGTATTTTCCTTTATACATGGCGCCTGGCGCCTGGGCGGTATCCGAAATCACCTTGAGCCCATGCTTGCGCGCAATGGCCATCAGCGCCTCCATGTCGGCCGAATGGCCGAATATATCGACCGCCATGATCGCCTTAGTGTAAGGCGTGATATTCGCTTCGACCGATTTGGGGTTGAGGCAAAACGTATTGGCCTCAATATCGGCAAACACGGGGATGGCGTTCCAATGCAATATCGCTGTCGCGCTGGCGCACATGGTCCACGGGCTGACGATGATCTCGTCACCCGGCTCAATACCAATTGCGCCTACCGCCGCAATCAAACCGGATGTCCAAGAGTTCACGGTGATCGCATGCTTTACACCGAAATGCGCCTCGCAGGCCCGTTCAAACTCCTGCACCTTGGGACCACCATAGAAGTCCGGATCCCAACACCCCAGAAATTGCGAAAGCACGCCGCTCTCGACGACCTGTTTGGCCGCTTGAACTTCTTCCACACCAATGGAGTTATAGCGTTTGAAAGGAGTCATGATCGTCTTTTCCCCACCCAAGAGCGCCAAGCGTTCGTGTGTAGCATTCGTACTCATAATTTCGACTTTATCTCCGCAAGTATCTCTAGTGTTTGCAGCGCTTCAGCGCCACTGCAAATATGCGCCTGATGGCCGTGCAACGATGCCGCAAGCTGATCGACCATGTGCCATTGCACGCGGGTGAAATCCGTTTCGATGCTCTCTCCCGCAGGGTCGAGAATGGTATAGCCTTCACACGCAGCATCCTTGACCGTGCCCTGCCAAAAAATACGCTCCCCGCCCTGCTCGTAGCGCAATCGCCCATTCGGCGCAACGAGCTCGACCGTGTAGTGCGAGTAGTCTTCCTCACGCGCGGCCAGAAAGAAAATGGTTCCCAACTTGAAAGTCACGGCCACGTCAGGCTCTGGGTCCAAACCATCCCATAACCTGCCGGGCTCTAATATCTGGAAATCCCTTACACCGCCCAACCAATACTGCAATAGGTTGAGAAAATGGGATCCGTTATTAAAGAGCCCCTTCGAATACCACGTCACCCCCTTTACGGGATGGCCAATCAGCCCCGCGTCAAGGCGGCGCTTGACCTCCACCACGCCACAATCCGCGCGGCGCATATAGTTGACGAATAATTTGCACCCTTGTTCGGCTGTTGCTTCAACAATTTCGCGAGCCTCAGCCAACTGGTATGCCAAAGGTTTCTCGCACAGAATGGCCGCTGGGCGGCCTGCCGCCAACACGGCGCGAACTGATGCATGATGTTCTGTGGTGGGCGAGGATATCGCCACCACGTCAGGCTGCAATGCCTTTACTGCAGAGTCGACGTCTGCATAAGCGGGCGCACCGTAATGCTTTTCAAACAATTGGCGTCGATCCAAATTCGGATCAACCCCGCCGACCAACTGGAAACTTGAATGGCGCTGGAATGCCCGCGCGTGCGTCAACGCATAAACCTTCGGATCGAGGTTCAGATCGTACCCCATCCCGATCTGGCCTAATCCAACCACCAATGCCTTGAACGTCACGTATCGCCTTTTCTCACTACCGCCCGATTGATATCCACCCAATTCGGATTTTGCTTCAGCAAACGTATTACGTCATGACAGCCGAACAGGGGATCGGCCGGCCCGAGCGCCTCGATAATCCTGCTAAGTAGCCGATAGTCAGCTTCTTCATCAAGCGTCAAACCCAACTCAGGCCACCGCAGCGAAGGTGGCGCAATCAAATGTACATGCGGGAAAATCTCCGGATGATTCCGAATATGCAATGAGACATGCTCATGATCCAGCGGATCATCCGTCATCGAAGCGGATCGCTTGAGGGTGTCTAAGCTGAAAACCTGGGTATCCATCCCATCTGGATAGCTGCGGATGTGCGCATTGCTGACGTAAGTGGCATCATGGTGCAAGTACATTTGGATGGTTTGCTCGACAATATCCGGATCGATAATCGGGCAATCCCCAGTAATTTCCACGATCACATCCGCACCACCCGCTTCTGCCGCCCCAATGACGCGAGCCATCACGTCCAGTTCGCTACCACGGTAAGCCAATACACCTTCCTTGGCAGCGAATTCAGCCAACACGTCATTCGTTGCATTCGTCGTCGTGGCAAGCACAATCTCATCAATCGACGGTACGGCACGCAGTCGATTGATGAGGTGGTGAAGCATCGGCTTTCCCAACGCAGGCAAAAGTACCTTGCCCGGCAGGCGCGAGGAGGTCATGCGCGCTTCGATAGTTGCTACAACTTTCATGCGATGACGTTCATATTTGGTCTCAACAGGCAGATGTCTAAAGCGCTGACTTACCCGACTCAGGTCTCACGTAGCTGCCTCGCCGTGTTTTGATCAATGACAAGACCAGCGCCCGAAATATCTTGTAGTTTGCCTGTAATTTTCGCCCAAAGCGTGGGTGGCCATTTCGCTCGCGCACAACGATAGGAACTTGTTGTAACTCGGCGCCATGTCGTACCGCAAATAGAGTCAATTCAGTGCCAATCGACCCATAGGAGTCAAAATGCCCAAGCGCCCGATACACCGACATCCGGTAGCCCTTCAATCCACATAGCGGGTCCGATAGTCCATACAAAAGCTTTGTCGTGAGTGAGAAACAATACTCCGCGAACCGCTGATGCCTGTGGCGGATACCCACGACAATGTCTGCCCCGCCATGCAGTAGATCAAGATACTTTTCGATTAGCTGCGGATCGTGCTGGCCATCGGCGTCGATGGTAATAACAAATTCGCAATCAAGCTCGGCAGCGCGGCGAAAACCACTATTAAGTGCGGCATCGTAACCCTTGTTGACCGGATGCCGAACCACTTCCGCACCCTCGCTCTTCGATACTTCGCTAGTGCGATCGATCGATCCATCATCAACCACGATGGGCAAGCCATAGGAGCAACAATTGCGCACCACGGCGCCAATCGACCCCTCTTCATTCAGGGCCGGTATAACGATCGCTAATCGAGATCGGTCCACTTCAAATGCTCTCCTGCGCGCAAGGATTGTCGCAGACTGCGGCCAACCAGTTCATCCATATGGTACGGCGCGATCCCATCAACAGGGCAGGGCCGTAACGGGGTTAAATCTGATTTCTGAATCACGTCGCCCTTATCCAAGTCACGCGCCAGCCGGATGGATCGGCGTTGCACAACCGCCGTGTCTCGCTCGTTTTCTTCGATTCTCTTGATGCCGCCACCGAGTGCCGCTTCGAGTTCGCGTGTCCGATCGACCATTTCTCGCCACGTTCTGGGGTCCATAGAAAACTTGTGATCAGGGCCCTTACGCGAAACATCATCTGTGAAATGCTTCTCGATGACGCGCGCGCCAAGAGCCACGGCGCCAAGCACCGTGGCATGGCCCGGCGTATGGTCGCTTAAACCGAGGATCATGCCCGGGAACATCGCGCGGTAGGTCTTCAATACGTTGAGTTGGATGTACTTGAAGTTTTCCAGGCTCGCAGTGTAGTTGGTGTTGCACTGCATGAGCGCAAAATCGGGGTTGATCGCAATCGCTGCCGATACCGCCCGCACCACATCGTCGAGTGAAGCTGCGCCTGTAGCGAGAATAAATGGCTTTTGCTTGGCGGCAATGTATTCGATCATTTCGATCCATGTGATATCGCCAGATCCAATCTTGTAGGCCGGAACAAAGGGATCGATGTGGTCAACGATGTCGAAGGCGTAGGGGGAGGTGAAGAACGTGATCCCCGCCTTGTCGCATGTCTCTTTGAGCGCTGGCGTCCAAGCCAGATCGACGGCGGCCTCCTTATACACTTCAAAAACTGACTTATTCCAAGACGCCTGGTGCGATATTTGGCCACCCAGCGATTTGAACCCGTGGTCACTGACAATGCTTTCTGCCTTGAAGTGTTGGAACTTCGCGGCGTCAGCGCCCGCCTCCTTAGCCAGATAGATCAGGTCTTTAGCGCGTTCAAGATCACCATCATGGTTCGCCGCGACATCGGCGATAAAATAGGCCGGCTCATTTTCTCCGACCAGCCTACCGGCGATATTAAAGGCCGTGCTAGGTGACTGCATGGGTGTTCCTTTTCAACTCGCAAATCTCATTTTGAAGGGTAGGAAGTTCAACGTCGAAGGCTGCCTCAAAACGTGAACAATCCATCGACATGTCTCTTGGGCGGTAAGCCCTCAAATTCATATCACCAACCGAGCCACGGCGCACGTTCTGGATAGACAGTCCATAAATTCGAGCAAGTTCAAAAGCGAAGTCCGCCTTTGACATCGCTCCCCGGCTACCAAGATTAAAAACGCCCTCGACCCGCCGCTCGATCACACGGCCAATCATCGCACTAAGCGTCTCTAAGGCAAGCGGGTTGACTACAACATCAGTAAAAACCGAAATGGGATCACCGTTACGCAAACTTTCGAGAAGCCAATCACTGAAGCTTTTGCGTCCCGGCAACGCACTGTGGCCGAAAAAGTTCGTGCGCAGGATCGTGCTCGGCATACGCGCGGCAGCCAGTTCGCCCGCATACTTGGTTAACGCATAGGTATTAGTCAGGCGAATTTCATCCTCCGGACTGGGGCCGATCGAATCGTATACTTGGTCGGTAGAAATTTGGATCAGATAAGGATCGACGCGTCCACGCATGCCCGCCACCAGATTCTCCACGGTACGCACATTTAACAGGTAGGCGTCGTGGGGCGATTCCTCGCACTTGTCGACATTGGTTAATGCAACGAGATTGACGACTATATTCGGGCGCGTTTCCTCAAGCATCGCGCGTGTCGCGCTCTTGTCAGTTAGATCGCAAGACACATCGTTTCCCGCGCTTTTGCCATGCATCAAAACGGTGTATCCGAGCCCCTTCAAATATGGCGCAAGTGTAGCGCCAAGCAAACCGCTCGCTCCAGTAATCAAGGTAACCATAGAGATGCGCGCTTGGATTTGGGCAACAACGTTCCCATTTAGAATTGAAAATATATAAATTTATTGGAGGTGTCACTGACTCGCATTAGAAGTGACAACACGATAATCACTGCGACCCCAACTCCTGACAGGGTTGCCGTGACAATAGGGGAACTAGCTATAAACGCTTGCCTAACCCTGTCAGCAGATCGCCACCGCCCCGCTTGATTCTTATCGATTCCTAGCGGCATGTACGTAAAAAACTGAATAAGGAAGCAGCACGCCACTCCCCATGCAACAGATAGCGTACCGACGCGCAAGCTGCCAGATGGAATCTCGCCAGACACAATCAATAGTGTGGTGACAAGGCTCGCCATAGACTCTGATCTGAAAATAAGCCAGCCAAACATGATCAGCACGAGCATATATATCATCGCGGCCTTACCTTCAAAAACTGGAATCCCTAAACGCTTTGTAAGTCGCTCTAATGCCAATAGAGCCCCATGATAGAGTCCCCAAACCAGGAACGTAAATGCAGCGCCATGCCATAATCCGCTGATTGCCATAGTGATAATTACAACAGCGGCTGTACGAGCGGCCCCACCACTCGACCCACCTAGGGGAATATAAATGTAGTCGCGAATCCACTGACTTAGGGTTACATGCCATCGCCGCCAAAACTCTGATGGGCTTTTTGATAAATAAGGCGAGAAAAAATTCTCCGGCAGATTCACCCCAAGCATTTTCGCGGCTCCACGGCCCATGTCCGTATAGCCACTAAAGTCCCCCCAAATTTGCACGGTATACGCCAACAGCGCCAAGAGAATGCTACTAATAGTGTAGTTTGCTGGGTTACTAAAAACTGGGTCGACTACGACAGCCATTCTGTCGGCGATAGCCACCTTTTTAAAGAACCCGATCGAAAACAGTGTCAATCCATCGCGTAGGTGTGTGGCGTTCACCATGGGGAGACTCCTCAACTGCGGTCCAATTTGATGCATTCTTACAATTGGCCCTGCCACCAACTGCGGAAAAAAACTTTTAAAGAGCATGTAGTCCTTAAATTTCACATACTGTGCTTCGTTGCGTCCGTAATCGATTAAGTATGCGATCCCGAGAAGCGTAAAAAACGATATACCGATTGGTAAAGGAAATTGGATCTTAACGCCGCCCAAAAAAGCCGGATAAACATCCTGCACTGTAGTGCTGACCCAAGGCATGTATTTCCAAAAGAATAAATGCAACACCATAACAATAATGCCGCCCGCCAAATAGAATTGACGCGATCGTTCGAGGTGCGCGCGTTCTGCCATCCACACAGACACCCAAGAAACCACCAGGATAAATGCGAAGATTAGGGCGTCAAAGAAACCTGCCCATACATAAAAGAACGAACTCGCCGCTATTAAAATCCAAAGCCTTGTGTCCTGGGTTTTTCCCACAAGGTAATAAAGTACCCAGACAAATAAAAAAAATATGAAATATTCGGGATTGGAATACAGCATCATCTACTCGCATTGGCTGGTGAGCTACTCCACCTAGATTTCACCCAACTTGAAATTTGCCCCGTAATTTTCTGCCCCCCAAAATAGTTTGCATGGTTAGTATCAAAATAAAACACATTGGCATCCAAGGTCGGGTAGACAAAATCACGATCTCTCAAACCGAATTCTTCTGAATCTGCGACAAGTATGTTTGTGCCTTCTTTTTTCAAAACACGCTTTAACATCGATTTAACATTCGGCAAGAAACATTCGGGCACAGTGCTTCTATGGTGAAGGGACGTAGGCGCCAGAAAGACGAACAAATTAGGCGACAACTGCTCTAGTTCATTTACAGCCTCTTGGAACATGGTTTCCGCCTCGCCCATCGAACAATCTATTTCCGAAATCCCACGAGTAATATCGTAAAAAGGCTTTAACCTGGCGCGTAAATATGCGGACAGGTGCGCATCGTCTTGAGAATAAATTTCTCTGATAACGTAGACTCCCTCTTCCCCCCCGTTCCCTTGTTGTGCCCGAATCGACAATGCGTTGGCAAGTCTGAAGTCAAGCACATCGTCCCAACCTATTTTTGGGAAAAAGTCTGCGCCTTTGGAATGCGTGGCAAAGCGGGGCTGTGTTGAATACCATCTGCGCTCCTTTTGGTATTTTCGGCGCGCTAGATAGTCTGAAAATTCTCTGTTTTTATCCTTTTGGTAGCTCGCAAGCTTAGTAGATCGCGTATATGCCAGCCAAAATGAATAGCCCCAAATAACAACCTGGGGCTTTTGACCTCGCAGACGGATCAGTTCTTGAGTGGTGAGCTTCACCGCTTCCACCGGCATCGAATGCGTAACACACAAAAGCACCTTGGGCGGGGTCTTAAACAATGGGCCAAGCTCCTTAGCAAGCTGCTCAGGAATCAGGGTTTTGTAAACCTCTGAGGAACCTAGAATCAAAACATCGGCACCATATTTTTCATATATGCTAAAACAACCTGTCCAAGAATAGGCCACACGGAAACCCTGCCGTGAAAGTTCCGGCTTTGCCTGGAGGAAAGAATCCGGACCAAATTCAGAGCCAAAGTAGTTGTCCCAAAACCCCTCATCCTGATACAGGGCTGGGCCGTAACCCGGAAACAAAGATGCCAACAAGGATGCGTCCCCTAGCAAATCTATTCCTAACCCTTTGCCCTCAACGTTCCCCATCCAAAACAGATTTGCCGACTTTGCTTCTTTAGGAGACCGCTTTCTTATTAGAGCGCCATTGTTATGGCCTACCATGCTGTCGAGCGCAACTGACTCGGCTTTGCCCATGCCTTGCTTGGCTCTCAAATGAACTGCAAAATCCGGGTAAAAATGCGCTGCAATCCTATCACCTAAAATAATTGCAAGCGCCAGCGAAACCAGAAAAGCGGCAACAAAATAATAGTTTGCGCGGCCTTGCATTCACACACTCACGCTCAGATTCAAGTTGGAATAACCCGCGCGGGGTGCCTCATTTATAAATGTACCCGCTATAGAAAGCCGCGTCGCAGAACTGAAAGTCGCACAACCGCCTAGGGGTGCGCAGACCCTTATCATTCGGGCCACGTTAGTGGACGTACAACCAACTCTTCAACAAACGCTTTGGGGTGTGAATTCACGACATATTCGCATGCGCGAAATACTTCGGTTGCCGGCATTTTCCAACTACTCACATCATCACCCTCTACCGTAAATGCCCCTGGATGAATCGTACAAACTTTTATGCCCAACCTATGCAACTCGTGAACCATACTTTTAGAGAAACCATTCAGGGCGTGCTTGCTAGCTGAATACGAAACGCCTCGCTCTAGGGAGATTTTTGTTGAAAGTGAACTGATGTTAATGATGTGCCCACCGCCTTGGGTTAAAAAATAGGGCATAACAGCGCGAGCACAATGAAATGCCGCATCAATACCGGTAGACATCGATTTCCGCCACTCATCTGCGGACATTTCTAATAGTCCTTTTTTTACAATGCTGCTTGCATTGTTTATTAAGACATCTACGCCGCCCATTTCGGCAACTAATATCGGGACGTTAGTTTGAACCTCCTCGGCGCTACTTAGGTCGCACGCACGCGCATGGACATTCTGCTTACCGGTTGCAGTAGCCAAGCTCCCACAGATTTCGTCCAACAGCCGGACTGAGCGGGCGAGCAATCCGACTTGATGCCCTCTAAGGGCGAACTCCTCAGCTAACACTTTGCCGAGCCCTTTGCTAGCACCCGTTACGATTATTCTCATGACTTACCCATCTTGCTGCTGTCCAAGGTTAAATTGGAGTGCTGTTAAGCGCCCAAGGACGCCCTAATAGCATAGCGACGATGCTATCTGGCTGTGATGAAATATTTTACGAGCCCCAAGAAACGCATACCGCCTTGAAGTGCGAAGAAAGGAATTGCACGAAAACATCCCTTACGTAGGGCCGTCCACGAATGTATAAATGGATATCGAATCAACAAATGGAATAGCATTGACACCGCTCGTTCGGGATGCTTACGGCAAAACTCTCCGTCACCCTTTCCATACCACAAGAACTTCTTCACATAGGTACTAAAATCGGCAAAGTGATATTGCCGAATTTTCGTGCGCCCGACGCCAAAACGAAGTTCTGGAAACTTCGACAATCGGTATGCGAAGTCTGTATCTTCGATTGTCGCGGTAATGTGGTCATCGAAGCGTGCAAAAGAAAAAACACGTTTATTGAAAATCGCTGGCGCAACACCAACCATATTGCGCCGACCTGGAATATTCTGCGTAAGCTCCCACGAGGCTTCCTCCGCAGCATCCCAAAAACCATGAATTACATGTGACACTAATCCACTTTGCACGATGTCAAAATTGAATTCATGCATGTCACGCAACAGCGATTCTAAATCGTCTACGCGCAAGCGATGATCGGCATCCACCATGGCAACCAGCGCATTTTTTGCGGCATCGATCCCTTTTTGACGATCCCGCGGCAGGCTCGAGTTCTTACTTTCGATGATTTGGATACCAGGAAACTCGCGAGCGATCGCCAAGGTGCCATCCGCGGAATCTCCGTCCACTAAAATCACCTCATCTGGATTATTCTGGTAGACGGATTCTAAGCACTCGCGCAAGCGCTTTTCTTCATTCCGCACACAAACCACCACAGATAGCTTCATGGAACCAACTTCACAACTGGAACGGGCACGATAAATTTGCCGCCTCGATCAATAAATTCCTTTTCGCGCACCAGCATTTCATCCAGGAAATGGTACGGCAGCACCAAAAAGTAATCTGGTTTCAACGCGCGGGCATCCTCTTCAGAAATAATTGGAATATTCGAGCCCAGTGTCCTCGTGCCCCATTTGCGCGGATTTCGTTCCGCAGCATACGGAATAGCTTCCTCATTCAGATCACAATATTGCAGCAGCACGTTTCCTTTGGTGGAAGCCCCATACACGAAAACCTTTTTCCCTTTTGCCCGCTCCTGATTAATGAAAAAAAACAAATCGTTCTTATTGCGTTCGATATTGTCCTTAAATTTTTGATACGGCGTGTCTGTATCTAGTGCTAAATTAAACTCTTCGAAGCGCACTTTCGCGATGCGCTTCAATGCGTCTGGGGTCGGTTCTGATCCAACCGCCTTACGAATATAAAAGCGATAGCTCGATCCATTCACGAAATTCATCTCGACATCCACGAGCTTCATGCCACAGCGCTTAAGCAAATACTCAATCGGTGCCATATGGTAAAAAGTAAGATGCTCATGACAAATGTTGTCGAACATATTGTTTCTTAGCATGTTGGGTAAATCCGCCATTTGCAGAATCCACACACCGTTTTCATCCAAAATATCGGCGATGTCCTGGGTAAAGCTGATCGGGTCTTCGAGATCGTAGAACATGGCAATGCTGGTCACGATCTTGGCTTTTTTGACGCCACGGGCGGCAACGTAAGAGTGTTTGTTGAAGTAGTCGTTGATACGGGAAAATCCTTCACCTTCGACGCCCACAAAATTCTTCGCCGGGTCAAAGCCAATCAAGTCCAAAGCGGAGTTTTTATAGGACTTGAGTAAGGTGCCATCATTGCACCCGATGTCTACCGCAATATCGCCCTTTTCGATGTTTACAAACTGCTTCGCTTTGGTGGTGATGTCAGCAAGTGCATCACGCATCGTCTGATTCACGCCCGAAGCGTACCAATAGTCCGTATACATGATGTCGCTGGGGAAGGTGTGCCTGAGCTGCACGAGCCCGCATGCATTTTCATCCAGCTCTGGATTACAACGAACCAATTCGAGGGGCACTTTGCGTAATGGCAGAAAATCCTGATTTTCCTTGGAAGCAAACGCTGATGCGAGTAATTGCGGCCCAAGATTCAGGATTGGCGTTAGGCTTTTAGAGCCACAAAGCCGGCATGTTTGGCGTACTTTTACGTGCATGTTCAAATATCCTTAATTCGTCGATGTTGAAGTATGTATAGTCACACGGCTGTTATGTAAGACGCGTACAGCAAACCCAATCTCTAATTCAAACGCTTGAAACCGGCGTGGCAGATTGGGCCCTTCAGCAGGCCATTAATGTCTCGCCCATCCTTACACTCGCGGATTAGCCCAAAAATCGGATCGAGTGCTTCCAGATATGCTTCGACAATGTCTGGCGTATGTTCCGTGCAAACATATACGCTCGTGCCCGCCAGATAACCCTTGGACAGCATTTCCTGAGTGATCAGTGTTTTGTATGCCAGCATGTGATCGCCAGGAAAACTGAAGCCAATCATTGCCGGCAATCCTGAGATGTTGATATCCAGCTCATGCTTCTTTGCCAGCTTGCGCCAGGCTTCGCCGATGTTGTTCCCGCTCTGCGTTATTTGATCGTAGGAGCGGACGCGCTCCATCACTTCAAGGGTCTTGAGTGCGGCTGTCGGGCCAATCCGTTCCGTCCAGAAAGTGCTGCTGATAAAAGAGCTCTGAGCAGCCTGCATGACCTCGCGCCGGCCAATGGTGGCAGTGATCGCATAACCATTACCGAGAGCTTTACCGAACATTGCCATGTCGGGCTCGACACCATAGAGTTTATGCAGCCCGCCCAATGTCTGGCGAAAACCCGAAGTACATTCGTCAAACATCAGCACGATGCCGCGATCGGTGGCCAGTTGCCGAACTTTCTCCAGAAAGCCATTTTGAGGGCCTTCGTTGCGCGACACTTCCATTGCGATCACGCCAATATCGTGTTCACGGACCAATGCCTCTAGTTCATCGAAGCGGTTATAGGTGAAGGGGTAGATGGTGTCACGCAGGTTGCTTGGCACACCATTAGGCTCGAGGCCTGGCAACAAATGGCCAGCGAGGTTTTTTTCATCGCCCAGATTGGCGGCGAGATACCAATCATGCCATCCGTGATAGCCGCAGAATGCCACTTTCTCCCGACCGGAAGCCGCGCGCGCAATACGGATCGCAATGGCATTTGCTTCGCCACCAGAGCGCGCAAAGCGCACCATGTCCGCCCACGGGTGCAGCTCGACCAAGCGCTCGGCAAGATAAACTTCTTCCGGGCAATTCAGCGTGGACATATTCCCGGCGTCGATTGTCTGGCGTACCGCATCGTCCACTTCGGGATGTCCATAGCCCAATATGTTAGTGCCGATGCCCATGATGCTCATATCAATGTATTCGCGATCATCCAAATCCCAGACCCGGCACCCCTTGGCCTTGCTGAAGTAAGCCGGCCACTGCTCCGGCAGAAACATCTCTGCCCGCTTTGACAGGAGCATGTTGCCTCCGGGAATGACTCGCTTGGCTCGCTTCCAGAGCTTCTGCCCTGTACCCATAACAGCTCCTTCATTACGAATAAGATGCCGGTTTGCCTCGAACCATTCCGGATGGCCTCGTTGGAGCGCCAATACTTCGCGCCAACCGAAATCGTGACGCGGCGCGAAGTGCTCGAATATCTTTTCGACGACATCAAAGTCTTCAGGCTCATCGACAGTCCAACGCTCGCCCGAACAGTCCTCCGCATTGGCGATATTTCTTACCTGGAAACGTTCAGACTGCTTGATATACGGGGTGACATGCTCCCGGTCATAGGGGTGTTGCGTCTCTCTCCATGCTCGATCGAGTGACGTAAATGAAAACACCTCCACATCAAGTCCATCAGGATAGGTGGGGTGCAGAGTATTGCTAACGTAATCCGCCCCGCCCTGTTGAAAATTTTCTATTACGGCGTCGACTAGTTCCGGGTCGATCAATGGGCAGTCGCCGGTAATACGCACGACCACATCGGGCGCTTGCTGGGCGGCGGCTTGGTAGTACCGGTCAAGCACATCGTTTTCGCTCCCTGCGTAGACCGCATACCCAAGTTTCTCAACATGCGCTATCAGTGGCTGGTTGCGTGCGTCCAGCGAAGTGGCCAAAACAATTTGATCAATTCGGCGAGCATGCGACAAGCGTTCGAGTAGCAGCTGAATCATCGGCACGCCTACTATCGGGCGCATTACCTTGTTTGGAAAGCGCGTGGAGCCCATACGAGCCTGAACAATTGCAACGATTCTCATAAGCTATTCTGGAAAGCGTGGTTTTCGATATTTGAGGTCAACTTGACCAGCGCCGCGGATCAATTGCGAAATCGTCTTCCAAGGCGAATAACTCCGGCGCGGACAAACAGGCCTCGGTATTACGAGCGGCCTCCAGGTTTTCGGTAAATTGGCTGAGCGTCTCACAGCCAACAATGACTCTATCAATCGTCGATTGATTCAGGCAGAAACGCAAGCTCGCTTCCAGCGGGGAGATTCCCGAAGCGTCGCATTGGCGCTGAAAATGCATATGGTGATCGCGAATTTCGTTAAATTTCTCAGGCAATTGCTCCATAGGCATAAGTAGCAAGCCCTGCAAAAACGCACTTCGCGCATGAACTTCAATGCCCGAAAGTTTCAGCCGATCCAATAACCCGGTTCGCAAAAAGCGCTGGTCATAAAGATTTAAAGGCAATTGGACGAGATCAACTGAATAAGCGTCCAGAATCCGGCTCAATTCATCGGGTGTGTATACAGACACGCCAATCTTGGAAGCAAGCCCTTTCGATTTGATTTCCTGAAGCACGCCCCACAATCGATCCGCCCCTGGCAACAACAGGTTCTCCGCACTGTGCACCATCAGCCCATATACACTCGGCCGCCGCAACCGCCTTAGCGATTTATCGAAAGCCTCATAAATGGCCGTCGCCTCAACGTCACCAAAAACCTTAGACTGAATGGGAAGGGTCTTGGTAACAATTTGCCATTCATGCGATTTATCTGCATTTTGGCCGATGACGGATTCCGCATCACCATAAACATGCGCCGTATCCAGTAATGAAATTCCTGCTCGGCTAGCTGATAGCAATATCTGCGCAACCTCGCTGGCCTCTGGACGTCCAAACCGGTTGGCAATGCCATACTGCATACCCCATTGGACTGTGCCGAGCCCGAGCTTGCAGCAAAGGTTCATTCACCTGTTCCGTCAAGCACGCGCATGGCGCCATTTTCGTAGTGCTCGCAGAAAATCATTCGGTCTCAGCATACTGGTTGAACGCGCGGATTTCCTCAACATCCAGGAAATGGGGATTGGTGCCGGAGTGGTATTCAAATCCCTGCTCAACTGGACATCCTGTTTCCCCCAAACCATTCTTCGTGTAGTCATGGCCGTTACCGCCCCAGAAAATAATTGTCGGCTTGATTACATAGTGGTCGGCAAATTCAATTGTCAGATGGGAATCGTCATGCGGGCACATGACCTCGTGCAATTTCTCACCCGGACGGATGCCAATAATATTAATCGGCATGCCCGGCGCCATTGCCTCAGCGAGATCCGTAATACGAATGGATGGGATCTTGGGAACAAACACTTCGCCGCCACTCATGCGTTCGAAGTTTTTCAGAACGAAATCGACCCCCTGCTGCAGCGAAATCCAAAATCGAGTCATGCGCGGATCGGTGATCGGCAAGTTTTCAGCCTTCTTCTTGACCAAGCCCGCGAAAAATGGGACTACCGACCCTCTAGACCCGACCACGTTGCCATAACGCACAACCGCGAAGCGCGTGAGGCGATCACCCACCAAATTGTTCGCAGCAACAAACAACTTGTCGGAACAGAGCTTGGTTGCGCCGTAGAGATTGATCGGGTTGGCCGCCTTGTCCGTGGAAAGCGCTATTACCCGCCTGACATTGCATTCAAGTGCAGCCTGAATGACGTTTTCCGCACCGTGGACGTTGGTCTTGATGCACTCCATCGGGTTGTATTCCGCTGCAGGCACCTGCTTCAGCGCCGCTGCGTGAATTACGTAGTCGACACCTCGCATGGCCATGAGTAGGCGCTCGCGATCACGTACGTCACCGATAAAAAAACGCATGCAGTCCTGCGGGAACTCCTGCTGCATCTCATACTGCTTAAGTTCGTCGCGCGAGAAGATAATGATCTTCTTTGGCGTGTAGCGCTGGAGTAGGGTTCTGACGTACTGTCGGCCAAATGAACCGGTGCCGCCGGTGATTAGGATTACGGAATCGTTAAACATATATGGATCACATTCCTATCAAATAACTTCTGAAAAGTAAATTTCATCGATCAAGCCACCAGATTGGTCAGCTTGCGAAAGCTCGGACTGGTTTCCATTAGCAGGTCATAAGGACCTTGCGCCACTACGCGACCATGTTCAAGCTCGACGATCGTATCGCAGCGCCGCACGGTGGTGATTCGATGGGCGATTAAAAGAATGGTCAGGTCACGATCCAGCTCTTCGATGGATTCCATTACTGCTTGCTCGGTGGCATTGTCGAGCGCACTCGTGGCCTCGTCAAACACCAACACCCTGGCCCGCTTATACAACGCTCTTGCGATTCCTATGCGTTGGCGCTGGCCACCGGAAAGTCGAATGCCGCGTTCCCCCACATGTGCCCCATAGCCTTCTGGGCGATTTTCAATGAACTCGGCAATCTGCGCTTGACGAGCGGCCTGTCGCACTCGCTCCAGGTCGATTGACTCTCGCGGCACGCCGAAAGCAATGTTCTCGGCCAAGGTCGTATCGGCCAGGTAGACATGTTGGGGTACATGAGCAATAGTCTGCTGCCAAGCCCGGCGACGTTCACCGCTAACGGGTTGCCCATCCACGAGAATATTCCCGTTAGTAGGCTCCAGCAGGCCCATGAGCAAGTCCAGCGTCGTACTCTTGCCACTACCGGTGCTCCCGACAAAACCAAACCGCGAACCCTTGGGGATCACCAGATTGAACCCATCCAATATCCAAGGCCCATCGTTGCTATATCTGAAGCTCACAGAATCGAAGCGTATCGCTTCCTCAAACGGCAATGGTTCCGCAATCGGTTGATCAGCATCTGGTGGTAAAGGTTGATCCAATAATTCAAGCGCATTAGCTAAGGAAGCCTGGCTGCCAACAATCCCGGTCCAAGCGGCGTATCCCTGCTGCAACACGGGCAATAGACGCTGCGCACCCAATGCCAAGGCGCCTAATACAGGCAATACCTCAGCAACACCACCAGCCTGTCGACTAAACCCATATGCCAAAGCGGCGATAAGAACCATCCCCAGCGCTTCCATTACAAATCGAGGGCTTCCCGCAATGAAGGTATTGCTGCTCTGCGCTTGCCGCAACCGCCCATCGGCCTTTTTATAAATATCGCAGTAAAGCGGCTGTGTACCATCCAACAGCACATCACGAATACCCCCCAGGCCCTCCTGAAGCGCCTTATGCACGCGACTCGATTCCTTTGCAATATTGCGGCTATTTTGCTCAAGTTTCTTACGCGAAAACCAAGTGATTAATGCGTATATGGCACCAAAACAAACCGCCGCTACAATGGCCACCACCGCATCTATTGCCAAAAGCGTAAGGATGATGGCCACTACCATCGCCACAGAGCTAAGCAAAACAAGCCCGGGCAATAACGCACCAAACACCACGCCTCCCACCTTATCTAATATGCCGCTAATCACTTCGCTGCTGTTGCGGCCCACATGGACTAAGTAGGGCTGGTATAGCGTGCGTCGGTAAACTTTTACACTAATATCTGCGCCAGCAGAAAAAGACAGGCGGGTACTAGTCCAGAGCAACAACAGCCGTATACCCCCAGCAAATACAGCAGTTACGGAAAAGGCAATCGCCAGCGGCAATACCAACTGTTCCCCCGTCGTCACACCCAAGTACCTTGCTAAAGTCGCAGCGGCCTGGTGATTTAGAACGCGATCCGGCGCAGTAAGCGCTCCCAAAAAGGGAATGACCGCACCCAGGCTAATCGCTTCTGCAAAAGCGCTAATCAGCATCAAAAGCAACACCAGCGTGAACTGCCGCTGACGTTGCCGGCTTAGATGATGCCAAAGGCGGCGTAACAGCTCCGAAAGGGCGGGGGTGGGAGGAGTTGCTAACATTTAAGCTTTGTTAAAATTCCAACTAATCATGATCCACCAAAGTGCGTTGAGCACGCTACCGCCATGCCAAGCACATTTCGCGCTCAGGCACAGGCCAGGAATTCAAACTATTGGCACGCACAAAATGCTTGCGAGCGTGCGATAACGCTTAGCCGCGGGCCGCTTCCAATCGCAGCACATCCGGCACCAGCAACGGCACCGCATTGCTTTGGCTGCTCAGGTCGGCATAGCGCTCGGCACTAGCAACAATCGATGTCAATATTCTCACGTCATGCGCCGGGCACTGCGTAAACTCACGCCACACCACCCGACCGACATACTTCTCACGCTCGCTCATCGGGTCAAAAATCCCAATGATTTCGATCTCCCGCTCCAACGAGCGTAGGATCGCTATTTCCGCCACTTCCGATACGCCGCACAGTAATACCCGGTGCCAGCCATTCTGTTCGCATTGGTCAAAAATGCGCGAGCAGGAATCACCAGCCTCACGATAAAAGCCCAGCGAGGTGCTCAAATACTCGGCAGTCAACCGACTTTTTTCAGTGAAGCCAGTGGGGGTAAGGTAGTAGAGGTAACGATTGGCGGGGGCTTGCTGAACTTTGACCCAGCCTTTTTTAACGCAACGCTTAAGGTAGGAGTTAGCCAACCCCAGCGCCACGCCTAGTTGGCGCGCCAAGTGGCGTTGGCTGACCTGCTCGTTGCGCTGGACGATATCCAGGATTTCGAGGGTGCGCGCGTTGTCCGGGTCTGGTGGAGCGTTCATTTCGTGAACACTATACTCGAATAACCAGGTGAATCAAGGGTGAATAGCGAGTTGTTGTGTTCTGTGGCAGGGGGGTTAACCGCCAACACTAGTCATCGGATGGCTCGATCTGCCCCGTTGCCAAGTGAGTGCGCACTTCTTTACCAAGCATCTCCAGTAATAACATCACCCGCTCTTGCCCACTCTTGGCGAGTAGGATGCCTTCGTAACCCTTGAGAGGGCCTTCCGCCACGCGCACCCGATCACCCACTTTCATTTTCGGCTCAGCCCACTCGTGCAATCCCTCTTGCCCTTCCTGAGCTTTGAGGTGCGTGACGAGTTCATCGGGTACTTGGGCCGGCTCGGAACCGAACCGTACCAGCGATGCCACGCCGAATGTGGAGCGGATCGGCCCCCAGTTATCGCTTTGGGTATCGAGATGAATAAATAAATAGCGCGGGAACAAGGGCTCCACCACCGCCTCTTGCTTGCCGCGCCGGCGGCGCATTTGCCGCACTTTGGGCAAGTACACGCCATAACCCTGGCGCGTTAAATTAGCCTGCGCCAAAGCTTCTTGGCGTGGCTTGGTATAAACCAGGTACCAGGATTTTTGCGGGAACTGATTATCCGTGGGGGACATCATGCGAAATAACGCTACCACTTAACTCCGCATCCGCCATCATCCTTACTACCCGATGCATTTTGTTTTTTGCTTCCCAGCCAAGCTTCTCGCGTGCTTTGGCTGGGTTCCCCATCCCTGCCGTAATATCGGTGGGGCGCATTAGTTCCGGGTCGGTTTCCACGTGTTCGCGCCAATCTAAATTCACGCTAGCAAACGCTTCAGCAACAAACTCCTCCAGGCTATGGCTCTCGCCAGTTGCAATTACATAGTCGTCAGGTTGAGACTGCTGCAACATGCGCCACATCGCCTCCACGTATTCCGGCGCCCACCCCCAGTCACGGCGGATGGCCATATTGCCCAAGCGCAATTTCTCACGGCTACCACCTGCTATACGTACCGCTGCGGACACAATTTTTTTAGTGACAAAGCGCGACGGGCGGAGGGGCGATTCGTGATTAAATAAAATACCCGAACATGCAAACAATCCATAAGCTTCGCGATAATTCGCCACCTCCCAGAAGGCTGCTGACTTGGCCACTGCATAGGGGCTACGGGGGCGAAAGGGGGTATCTTCATTGGCTGGCACGCCGCCGGTATCGCCGAAACATTCGCTGGAACCCGCGTTATAGAAACGTACTTGACCTCCCCAGAAACGTATTGCCTCGATCAGGTTTAAGGTGCCAACGCTAATGCTTTCAAGCGTTTCAACAGGCTGTTGAAAGGACAAGCCAACAGAACTCTGGCCAGCCAGGTTGTATATTTCATCAGGAACAGCCTTCATCAGCAATTGAAGCACGCTCCGAAAATCGTTGGGCGCCATCGATTCCAACAACACCTGCTCCCGGATGCCCAGCCGCGCCAGGTTGTGAAAGGAAGAGGCCTGGGCATCCCGCGAGGCGCCCCAGACCTCATAGCCCTTGTCTAACAGTAAGCGAGCGAGATAGGCGCCGTCCTGGCCGGAAATGCCGCAGATAAGGGCTTTTTTCATGAGCGGCGCCTCATTGGAGTGAACACGATGTTATAGCTACGCAGCATCGCCTTTCCCCAAAAACGCTCTAAAATATTCGATAGTCTTAATCAAACCCTCACGCAATTGTATGGTCGGCTCCCACCCCAACCGCTCTCTCGCCAAACTGATATCCGGACAGCGTTGGATAGGGTCATCGCTCGGCAGCGGTTTGTAGCAAATTGTTGAGGATGAGCCGGTCATTTCGATTACGGTCTCGGCCAACTCGCGAATAGTAAATTCGCCTTGATTGCCTAGATTGACGGGGCCCACAAAATCGTCTGGGCTTGCCATCAGCCGGATAAAGGCTTCGACCATTTCATCCACATAGCAAAATGAACGGGATTGTGAACCATCGCCATACACGGTGATTTCTTCGCCTTTGAGCGCTTGGACGATGAAATTGGATACCACGCGACCATCGTTCGGATGCATGCGCGGGCCATAGGTATTGAAGATACGCCCGACCTTGATGCGCAGTTGGTGTTGACGGCGGTAATCGAAAAATAGCGTTTCGGCACAACGCTTACCCTCGTCGTAACAAGAGCGCAAACCGATCGGGTTCACGTTTCCCCAATACTCTTCGCGCTGCGGATGCATTTGCGGGTCACCATATACTTCGCTGGTAGAGGCTTGGAAGATTTTTGCCTTAACGCGCTTGGCCAGCCCAAGCATGTTGATCGCGCCATGCACGCTGGTTTTGGTGGTCTGCACCGGGTCGAATTGATAGTGAATAGGTGATGCCGGGCATGCCAGGTTATAAATTTCATCCACTTCGACATAAAGCGGGAAAGTAACGTCATGCCGCATCATTTCAAAGTGCGGATTGCCGAGCAACGGTAAAATATTGTCCTTGGTACCAGTATAGAAATTATCCACACATAGCACGTCATTACCGTCGTTCAATAGGCGTTCACACAGGTGGGAACCGAGAAAGCCGGCGCCGCCCGTCACAAGAATGCGCTTGCGGCTTGCCGACTTCATAATCTGGCCGCCCCTGTTTCTAATGTTTTTAAGTAATCTTCATATGCGGCGCGCAACCCCTCTTCGAAACCTGTTTTCGGCCGCCAGCCCAAGGCTGTAAGACGTGCGCTATCGATAAATTTGCGCGGCGCGCCATCCGGCTTTGAAGTATCGAATACCAACTCGCCGGTAAAGCCCACCACCCTCGCCACTACCTCCACCACCTCGCGGATGGTCATGTCGTAACCGACGCCGATGTTGATGAATTCACCCAAGTCTTTGACGTCAAACCGTTCCATCAGAAACAAGCAAGCATCGGCCATGTCGTCACTCGCCATGAATTCGCGCCGCGCATTACCGGTGCCCCACACGGTCGCCTGCTTGTCGCCTCGTTCTTTCGCCTCGTGCATACGCCGAATCAGCGCCGGCAGCACATGCGAATCCTGCGGATGGTAATTGTCGTTTGGGCCGTAGAGGTTGGTCGGCATCACGCTCATGAAATTCGTGCCATATTGGCGATTGTAAGCAGAGCACATTTTGATGCCGGCGATTTTGGCTACGGCATAAGGTTCATTGGTCGGCTCAAGCGGCCCCGTCAGCAGGTGCTCTTCTTTCATCGGCTGAGGCGCGAGCTTTGGATAGATGCAGGTGGATCCAAGAAACAGCAGCTTTTGCACTCCGTGCTGATAGGCGCCATGGATCAGGTTACATTCGATCATCAGATTGTGATAAATGAAATCTGCGGGGTAGGTGTTGTTGGCGTGAATGCCGCCCACCTTGGCGGCGGCGATGAATACATAGTCGGGTTTTTCCGCCACATAAAATTGTTGCACTGCCTGCTGATTGGTTAGGTCAAGCTCGGTGTGACCACGCGTGACGAGATTGCTATAGCCACCGACTTGCAGCCGCCGCATGATGGCGGATCCAACTAAGCCGCGGTGTCCGGCGACATATATTTTTGCGTTACGGTCCATGTGTGATTTTGTAGATTGCAATTAATGAATACAAGAGGCTCCGCCAAAGCAGCTTTGGCGCCAAATCAATCCAGGCCTCACAGGTCAAACCGTCCCACGGATTCCAGAAGTCGCTTTCCATGGATTACTGCGAGGATATGGATTTCCTCATCCTTCAATTCATAGATCAGGCGATAACTATAAAGAAAACATTCGCGAACTTGAGAATCGCCCAACTCCGGCACGACCCTTCCGATTTTCGGATACTCCCGCAGGCCTTCCCCTAGCTCGAAGAGACGTTCAGCCACTTGTTGGGCATAGAGCGAATCTCGGCTAATGTATTCGGCAATACCATCAATATCGTCCAGGGCTTCCCGTGACCAAATCAGGGGTGAGCCATCGGCTTAACCGCTCTTTAGCCTCTTCATGTGTGTAGCCACGACCATCGCGAATATCATCACGACCGTGGCGTATTTTCTCAAGGACGTACAAGTGATATTGAATGTCTTCCATACTGCTGTCATCCGGCAAATGCTTGAGCAATTCCTGGACATCCTGTTTAGCGGTTTGCATAGCGAGATCACTCATTAATTTACAGGATTTAAGAATATCACGATTAATTCCACTTTCGATTCCAGTGTGCTTCAAGCTAGAGATACACAAACCTTATTTATTCGAGCTTTTGCTCGATCACTTCCCGATCCATGCCGCCCTCCGCTCGCCGAGCATCCTTCTATAGTACGGCATGAAATCCGCCTCTTCGAAAAGATGGCGCTTGATAAGTTCGGCATAACGCTCATCTGTACCCAAAACGCGCCGCCCCCGCTTGACGATCTGCCCGAACAACGGCTCGCCAACGACATGTAGATCAATGAGGTCGATCGGCCGGCCGGTGGCCTCGGCCAACTCGGCCATGAGCGCCATCTTTTCATCCACTTTAATTGGGTGATCAGCGGCCAGCGCCAGGTCAACGTCGCTGTCACGGCTGGCGCGTCCAGTGGCCATCGAGCCGAACAGAATCGCCAAGCGGATCTCGGGATGCCGGGCCAAGACAGCGCGGATCAACTCCAAGGGGGTTAGGGTCATAGACTCAACCTGCCAAAAACGGCCTTGCCTGCATAGTGCCAATATCCTTGCCGATATTACTCATGGTAGTCGAAAGCACCATATCCATGCCGCTTCACGAGTTCATCGCGCTCGGCCGCCTTCAAATCTTCCCGCACCATTTCAGCCACTAATTCTTTGAACGTAACCTTTGGCACCCAACCTAAATTATTTTTCGCTTTGCTGGGATCACCCAATAAGGTTTCCACTTCAGTCGGCCGAAAATAGCGCGCGTCTACGGCCACGATGCAGCGGCCTTT
>JAUXTZ010000284.1 GCA_030681095.1 Burkholderiales bacterium | reverse complement strand
ACGCTCACGGTGAAGCTGGTGACCCCGGCCGGCACGGTGATCACGCCCGCCGCAATGGTCACGCCATTGCTGAAGGCGGCATTGGTCAAGGTGCTGGTGTAGTCGGTGCCACCGCCGGTGGCGCTGACGTCGGCTAAGCCTAAGCTGAAGGTGGTCGCGATCGAGGAAGCATTGGTGAGCGTCACGGTGTGCACGATGGCGCTGGCTTCGATCGCGCTGTTGCTGCTCACGCTGGAAATGGTCGGTGCGCTGTCGTTGTCGGTAATGGTCGCGGTGCCGTTGGCACTCGCGTTGCTGGTGCCGCCGCCCACCACGTTCGCACTGAGGGTTAAGTTTTCACTCGATTCAGCAATCGTGTCGTTGGTAGTCGCCAAGCGCAGTTGCACGCTGGTGCTGCCCGCCGCAATGCTTACGTTGCCCACCACCGCATTCCAGGTGGCGCCGCCGTCAGTCGAGACTTGCAAGCTGCCAGCGGCCGCGGTGTCGGTGCCCAGAATCGCGGTGCCATTGGCCAGCACCGGGGTGAACACCACCGCCGTGGTGCTCGGGTTACTGAGGCTGACCGTGAACACGGCCTGCGCGCCTTCGGCGATGCTCGGGCTCGAGACGCTGATCGTGGGGGGAGTTGTAGGTGGTGTAGTCGGCACGCCAATCGTCACTACCGGATTGACTGGCGCTACCAGGATTTCATTTTGCGGCACTTCAAAAGTATCGCCTTGAGCGCGATCAAGCTGGAATGACAACGGGTCTACGCCTTCCGCAATCCGTAACAACCGCACAAACGAATTGCCCGCATTATTGTTGCCGCCTTCTAAACCGGCTGCCGTCGGGTCTAATTCGGCATCGATATCGCCACCGCGCTCCAAGGCCTGGATGACACGCTCCACATCAGTAGCGGCGAGCGCTACTTCACCGACCGACGGTCGTGTGGTGGTAGATACTTCAGCCCCGAGTTTGAAGGTTTCATTGGGGAGTACATTGAGGAGTTGGCCGTCCAAGAATGCCAACTGAACTTGGCCGCCGGGCATGGTGACAATCGTATCGCCTTCGAGCAGGACATCGCCGGCCTTTAAGGCGCGCATGCCACCGCTCGGGTTGCGCGCAAAGCCTTGCCCTTCGACGGAAAGAACGGTTGCGATGGCTTGTGGGGTTTTTACGGTTGCATCCATGATGTTTATCCTAAATCGTTAAAAGTGGCCCGGCTGGGGCCATATTCCAAGTTAGCTCTACGTTTGTTAGCGGCTGGATTTTCAGCCAGCGTATTGGACTGAAGTACAATCAGGCGGGGATTTTTTGGGGAGCGGGTGCCATCGTTTCGACACCGTTGACGACCAGGGACAGTTGCAGCCGGTCACGCACCTCCAGCTTTTCAAAGATGGCGCTGAGATGGGCTTTGACGGTGCGCTCGGTAATACCCATGGCGCGGGCGATTTCTTTGTTAGTCCCGCCACGTGCGACCGCTTGGGCAACTTGATGTTCGCGCGTACTCAATGCCGCAAGCGCCGTTTGCGCCGGTGCTGCGCGCGCCGTCAACGCGGTAAATAAGCGCTGCATTAAGTCCTGCCCCACCCATAGTCCGCCCTGCTCTACCACAGTCGAGACTTGGCGCAGCACTGCGGCGATGGCCAGCGCATTGCAGTAGCCGGCAGCACCGGCTGAAAACGCCAACAAGCCTTCCTCATTGCTGGGGAGATTGCTGAGCACCACCACGGGACACCCTGCCGCCATTGCTTTAACACTCCTGATTCGCTCGGCCAAATCCTTGGATTCTGCCTGTATATGCAGCCAAATGACCGCTGTATCAGCATTATTAGCAATTAGCGTACCGGGAACGGGGTAAGACAAAAATTCCGCAGCGGGAAAGGCTTCGAACCAGCGTGGGAGGGGTTCGGCCCGATCGGAAATGAATAGCTGTCGCTTCATGTCTTTAGCGCTCGGTTAAGGCATAGGATTTGGCGCGGATGACCGGTTTCAGGAGATAAGAAAGCACGCTCTTCTTGCCAGTCATCACGTCCACATCCGCCACCATGCCGGGGATGATGGGCAGGTTTTTACCGATACTTGATTTCAGGGTGCGTACCCGCACCACATAAAACGCGTAGCCTTTATCGTCAGTAACGGTGTCCGCGCCGATATGCTCGACCACCGCATCCAGCCCACCGAACACCGCATAATCGTAAGCAGTAAAGCGCACCAAGGCTTTTTGGCCGGGGTGCAGAAAAGCAATGTCCTTGGGCAAAATGCGCGCCTCCAGCAAGAGCGCATCGTCGGACGGCACGATTTCCACAATTTCCTTGCCCGGCTGCAACACACCGCCCACGGTGTTGACGAGCAAGCGTTTGATCGTGCCTTTGACCGGCGATTTCACCGCTGCACGCGTTAGCCGATCGCTGAGGGCGGTGCTGCCCTCGGACAGGCTATTCAATTTAGCCATGGTTTCGGCAAATTCGTTGCGCGCCAAATTGCGGAAAGTAATCTCTTGTTCCTGCACCTTGCGCGAGGCTTCGGAAATGGAGGCTTGAATCCGCACCAGCTGCGCTGCCGCTTGATCGCGCTCGCCCCGATAGCGGCCCACATCGCGCTCTAGGCGCAGCAACTCGACCTCGGACACCGCGCCGGAACTGGCCAAGGGTTTGGTCATGGCGAGTTCCTTCGCGGTTAAATCGTAACTTTGCGCAGCCTGCTCGCGTTTTGATCGCACTTCGACCAATTCCTGATTGCGCTGCGCTAATTGCTGGCGTGCGATACCCAACTGGGCATCCAACTCATTGCGCTTGGCGTCATACAAGCTGCGTTCTTGTTCGAGCAATGCGGGATCTTCTTTAACCACTTCAGGCGGCGCCTCAAACGCGCTGCCTTCGGCCAAGGCGCGCAGCCGCGCAGCCTTAGTCAACATAGCCAAATACTGCACGCGATTTTCGCGCACCGAGGAGGTAAAGCGGGTGGTATCAATGCTGAATAACAACTGCCCGACCTCGACCGCCTGTCCTTCTCGCACCAGGATTTCAGAGATGATGCCGCCATCCACTGCTTGAATCACTTGCACTTGGCGCGACGGCGTTACCTTGCCGGTGCCGCGCGTGACTTCATCCACTTGCGCGATCGCAGCCCATAACAAAAATAACACCACGAGCCCGCCCAGCCAGCGCAATAAAAAACGCGCGCGCAATGGCGCTTGCCGTAAACGCGCCCAGTCGGCGTCGCTCACCCAATCCACTTCTTCATCCGTTTGTGGGGGTGGAATCCAATAAGCGATTACGCGATCAAATAATTTGCTGCCGCGCTGGCTCAAGCCAGGCGCTAGCACGGTCCGCTGAAGGAATCCCGAACGGGGCTGCTCGTCGCTCATTTCGACCTCTCGATGCGCCCTTGACGCAAGGCCTCGATCACTTGTGCCTTGGGTCCATCGGCCACGATCTTGCCGTTATCCACAACGATAATGCGATCGACCAGATCAAACAGCGAGGTGCGATGCGTGATCACCAACATGGTTTTGTTGACCGCGAATTCGCGTATCCGGGTTTTGATGGTCTCTTCGCTGGAAAAATCCATCGAGCCGGTTGGCTCGTCGAGCAATAAGATCGGCGGGTCGTTCACCACGCCACGCGCGATCGCCACACCCTGCCGCTGACCGCCCGAGAGTGATTCGCCCCGCTCGCCCACCACCATATCAAAGCCGCGTGGGTGGCTATCGACAAAGTCGCTAATGCCACTAATCTGCGCCGCCGCCAACAAAGCCGCATCATCCACATGCGGAGACGCCATCACGATATTTTCGCGCAGGCTACCGTAGAACAAAGTCACATCTTGCGGCACATAGCCGATACTGCGGCGCAACTCGGCCGGATCGAGCTGTCGGCTATCCACCCCATCAATCAAAATCGCGCCGGAACTGGGCCGATACAGACCCAGAATGAGTTTTTGCAAGGTGGTTTTACCCGAGCCAACGCGGCCTAGTATCGCGACATGCTCGCCGGGGCGGATATGCAACGACACATTCTTGAGCGCGTTTCCCTCATCCGCCGGATAGTTGAAACTCACATCCTTGAATTCGATTTCGCCTAAGAAATGCGGGCGGCTGACGAAATTCGCATCCTCTGGGCGCTCTACTTCTTGCGCCATGATTTTATCCAGCGAGGCCAATGACGTGACCGCGTTATGGTAGTTGGTCATCAACCCCGCTATTTGACTCAGCGGGCCCATGACGCGGGAAACCAGCATGGAGCAAGCAATGAGCCCACCCAGCGTCAGCTCACCCATACCGATGCGGTAGGCGCCAATCACGATCAGCGCGATGGTCGTAAATTGCTGAATCCACATCGTGCCGTTAATCGTAGTGGCGGCCAACAAACGCAGTTGCGTCGAAACGCGTGACAAAAACGCAGCGCTACGCTCCCATTTGCGTTGCATGACGCCCTCCGCGCCGAGCGCTTTGAGCGTCTCCAGGCCGACCAGCGCCTCCACCAAACTGGCATTGCGCATGGCGCCGGCGCGATAGGTGGTTTCGGCGAGGTCGTGCATCTTGCCCTGCACCATGAGCGAATAGGTTATCACCAGGCCCATGCCAATGATGCCGGGGAACAACATCGGCCAATCGATCCACGCGATGACAATTAAAAACAGCAAGGCAAACGGCACATCAATCAGCGCAGTGACCGTGGAGGAGGCAATGAAATCGCGCACCGTTTCAAACGAGCGCAAATTGGACGCGAACGATCCGGCAGAGACCGGTCGATTTTCCAGGCGGATACCGAGTACGCGTTCCATGATGCGAGAAGAAAGGTCGATATCCACCCGGCTGCTCGCCTGATCGATGAAATAGCCGCGCATGGTGCGCAGCATCAGGTCGGCGAATAACACCAAGACCATGCCCAGCGCCAACAACCACAGCGTTTCCATCGCTTGGTTCGGCACGATCCGGTCATACACATTCATGGTGAACATGGGTAAAGCCAGCGCGAAAATATTGATCAAGGCTGCCGCGAACAGCACATCGCGGTAGATGGGAATATTTTCCGCCATGGCCCCCCAGAACCAATGGCGGCGTTTGACTTTGCCGACTTCCGGCGCCCTAAGGTCAAAATGAAATTTTGGTCGAACCAAGATGGCCGAGCCGGTATAGCGCGCCGCGAGTTCTTGCAGCGGCATCTCTATCCCTGCCTCGCCCAAATCCGGCATCACTACTCGTGCATTTTCCCGCTTCTCATCCCACCCCATGAGCAGGCATGCCTGGCGACCTTCAAGCAGCAACACTACGGGAAGAAACGTATCGTCGATCTGCTCCAATTTGCGACGCACGATTTTGCTGGCCAACCCAGCACGGCGCGCGGCCCGGGCAAACAGAGAAGGGGTGAGCAAATGATTTTCGAGCGGCAAGCCGGCGGCGAGCGCGTCATGGGTTGATGGTCGCCCATGCTGACGCGCGACAATCACCAAGCATTCCAGCAAAGGATCGTGTTGGGAACGCGCTTGATGCGCACGGTCCCATTCGGCTTGATTATCGGATGGGGAGCTGGATTTTTCTTCAGTCATCGGTTGTGGTCTGTGAACACTCTATAGGTTCGACAATCTATTCAAAATTTGCCTATAAGGCAGGTTATCGGCAATCCCCCGAAAAACTGTAATTACCCTATTTATCAATCGACTATGACGCTTGGATGGCTTGGCTTGCAGGGCCATGCCTGGAAAATACATTTTACACGGGTAAACTGGCATTCCGTATCTACATACGGGGAGAAATCTTCCCCCACTTCGTGGTTGGGCTTGATGCCAGGAGGGATGTAGAATTCAATTTTCTCAACGATGGAGGATAAATCATGGCCAAAAGCCAGGACACCAAGAAAGAAGGCAAGAAGGAAGCGGTGAAAACAGTGAAGGAAAAAAAGGCTGCAAAAAAAGCCAAGAAAGAGGAGCGCAAGCACCAAGCCTGACGCCAGGCCGAGAATACTGCTTTTAAAGAGGGCGCTTGATTCAAGCTGCCCTTTTTTATTTTTTAACGCTCCACCCAAGTTGCTTCAGCGCATCCACCAAGCTTTCGCAATGGTCGCCCTGAACTTCAATCACGCCGTCTTTGACCGTCCCACCGGAGCCGCATTTTTGCTTGAGTTGTTTGCCGAGTTGCGCAAGCTCAGACGGCCCGAGCGGCACGCCGCTGATTTGCGTCACGCCTTTTCCCTTGCGGCCTTTGGTTTCCAGTCGCACGCGTATCGTTCCATCACCGACCACGGCTTGAGCCTGACGGCAAACACACCCAGACATTGGCTTGGCGCAAACAGGGCACATCTTTCCATGCGCGGTGGAATACACCAGACCGCCCTGCCCTGCCCCTTTACTGGTTTTCATGCTCGGAAGTAAAAAAGCGCTGGCGCATTTCTTCCAAGCCCAGCTTTTCAAGCAGCTCATGCAAGCGCTGCGCCGGGCGTTTGCACGGCAGGTTCTTATAGTTGGCGATGATGAGCTCGTTTTTCATCGAATGCTCCCACCCAACCAACTCGGTCACGCTGACCTGGTAGCCGTGCGCCTCCAGTTGCAGGCAGCGCAGCACGTTAGTAACCAAACTGCCGAATTCTCGCGTGTGCAGCGGGTGCCGCCAAAGTTCGGTGAGGGCATTTTTGGCCAGCGCTTTGCCCTTGTTCTTATTGAGCACTGCCGCTACTTCAGCCTGGCAACAAGGCACCAGCACGATAAATTTCGCCTGTTTCTTGAGTGCAAAGTGAATCGCGTCATCCGTCGCGGTATTGCAGGCATGCAACGCAGTGACCACGTCAATCTTGGCCGGCAAGTGATCGGATTCGATCGACGCTGCCACCGACAGATTCAAAAAAGACATGCCGGGGAAATTCAGCTTTTCCGCCAGCGCCGAGGATTTTTGTACCAGCTCATCCCGCGTTTCTATGCCGTAAATATGCGAAGCATTGTTCAGCGTTTTGAAAAACAGATCATACAAAAGAAAACCCAAATAGGATTTACCCGCACCATGATCCACCAGCTGAATATCGGGGTGGTCTTGCTGAATTTCTTTCAGCAACGGCTCGATGAATTGATAGAGGTGATACACCTGCTTCAGCTTGCGCCGGCTATCCTGGTTCATCTTGCCGTCGCGCGTGAGGATGTGCAGCTCTTTCAACAACTCAAGCGATTGGCCGGGCTTTATTTCGGGGATGAAATCCATGTGGGTACCTCTAGGCGGTCTGGTGTTTAGCGTACCGCCGTTTGCGCGGCTTGGAATCACAACACTGGCTGGAGACGGCAATCAAGCGCACGGTGTGGCCATTCGTGGTGACGGGGTTGTTGGTTTCCGCCATTGGTGGGGGGATGCAGGTGTATGCGCCCGAGGCACATTCGATTGGTGAGGTGATGACGCATGCAAAGGGGGCGCCGCGTTCTTGAGGACATTGCAGAGGTTCCAAAGTTTGCTGACGATGTCATGGGTGGTCATGGGTTTAGCATCTTGATGAATTGATCGGCGGTGATGATGGGACAGACAAACTGGCCGGCAAGGCTCAGCAAATCCTGGTCGCCACTCACGAGATAGTCAGCCTTGCCCACGACAGCGAGTTGCAGAAAAGGCAAGTCGAACGGGTCGCGGCAGGCGGGTATTGTGGGTGGCTTGGCAGGCATACGCACCGTGGTGCAGTAGGGTAAATAGTCGGCTAGCAGCTCTTGCTGATCTGCGGCAGAGAGTTTGAATTTTGGATATGCGAGTACACGTAGAAGCTCTGCGGCGGTGATGCTTGATAGCAGCGGCTGACAGTGCGCGCCTTGCCATGCATGGCGTAGTGGCGTCAGCCGCCCTTGGGCAAATACCAGGGCAGATAACACCAGATTGGTATCGATTACCACGCGGGGCGGACGTGGGGAACGAGTCATTTCTTGCGTGAATTTTTAGTTGCAGGAGATTTTCGCGCCCATACGACCGCATCGGCAATGTCCTGCTCACTCAAGTCCAGTTCGGCCAGTTTGGCGCGCACGGCGTCGCCACGCTGAATGCGCACCGGGGTGAGCACGATCTGGCCGTTGCGGGTTTCCACGTCGAAGTATTCCGCAGAGCCAACGGCGGCGGTCACGCTCTTGGGCAGGGTGAGCTGATTTTTCGAGGTCATTTTGGCAAGCATGGCAGATATCCAATTCGCAAAAGTAAGGAATTCTTACTTTATGCTCTTTGCTGCAAACTATCAAGCAGCGGGTTGTTGCCAGATGGCCTCGTTGAAGGCTTCGAGCACCTGCGGGAGATGGCTGTCAAAAATCTTGTCCAGTCGGTTGGGATTGTGCCGGTTTTGCCTTACGGCGATCCCGTCATCTTTCGCCGCTCGCTGGCGGCGAAAGACCGCCCTGCGGGCGTCCAGCCGAGCAGTGCTCGGCTAGTCGAACCCAGTGGGTTCTCGTCAACCACCCTCTCCGCCAATAAAAAAAGCGACCTGCACGGCTTCACAAATTTTGATTAGGTGAGGGTGGGATTGTGCCGGTCTCGCCTTACAGCGATCCCTGCATCTTTCGCCGCTCGCTGGCGGCAAAAGACCGAGCTTTGCGCGTCCAAGCGAGCAGTGCTCGCTTAGTCGAACCCAGTGCGTTCTCGTCAACCACCCTCTCCGCCAATAAAAAAGCCGACCAGTGGTCGGCTGTTTTATTGGCGGAGAGG
>JAUXTZ010000017.1 GCA_030681095.1 Burkholderiales bacterium | reverse complement strand
GCGACACCCAGGTTTACATCCAAGCCGCCGCGATGGGGGAGACGTTATTCGATCTGCCGCGTTCGCAGAGCGAAAGAGAGTTGGAGCATTGGCTGCCCTTGATTGATTGGGTGCGGACGAAGAAGTGATGGGGCTTGCCTGGAAGATGCGCGATACAAAATCACGATATGGTATAGCCTGCCCACTTACGTTATAGTCAAATCATGCCAGTCGTATTCCGCTACAAAGGTCTGCGTTTTTTCTTCTACTCGAACGAGGGTAGCCCACGCGAGCCTTTGCACATACATGTGCGTGGTGATGGCTGTGAAGCCAAGTTTTGGCTAACACCAATGGTCAGCGTGGCGGATAGTGATGGTTTCGACTCACGCACCCTGCGTGAGCTAGCTGAAGTAGTGGAGCAAAACGTTGAATTGATCGAAAGGAGCTGGTATGAGCACTTCCGCTAAATCCGTACGCTTTGACGAGAATAGTATGTGGGTGGATCTGTCTGACGGACGTGTCATCGCAGTACCGTTGGCTTGGTTCCCACGTCTTCTGCATGCGACGCCAGAGCAGCGCCAGCGTGTTGAAATCAGTTTGAAGGGGCTGCACTGGGATGAGCTCGACGAAGACATTTCCGTGGCGGGCTTGCTAGCCGGGGTGGGAGATGTGTCGCGCCCGACGTCGGTGGCAGCTTGATTAGGGATGTATCAATACAAGATTTGCCCCCGTCCGTGCAGATTCAGGTAATCAAGAAGCTGGGCATGCGGCAAAAGCAGCAGACCAAGGAGGTTAATTATGTTGAACGACAAGCATGAGATTATGTTGATCGAGAAATTGAAAGACTTGCCGCCGGAACGGCTGGCGGAGGTGGAGGATTTCGTGGACTTTTTGCGCGAGCGGGATGGAACGCGCAAGTTAACGCTTGCAGCGGCGCAGTTGTCGGAATCGGCATTCGCCAAGGTATGGGATAACGATAGCGATGCCGAGTATGACCGGCTTTGAGTTTGGCGATATCGTTCTCGTGCCGTTTCCGTTCACCGACCAGTCGGCGGCGAAGAAACGGCCGGCAGTGGTAATCAGTTCAGCGGCCTATCAGCGCGAGCGGCCCGATATCATCATCATGGCAGTCACGAGTCAGGTAAAGTCAGCGCAAACTCTGGGCGAGGTCGTCATCAAATACTGGCAAGACGCGGGACTGTTGAAACCCTCTGTCATCAAGCCGGTAATCGCAACCATCGAGAAGCCGCTCGTCATCAGTGCGCTTGGGCGGCTAAAGGATGATGATCAAGCCGCGCTCAGAAGCGCGATCGGCAAGATCGTCGGGTGAGCAGCATCGCGGCTATGTCGAGTATGACCCTGTCACCCCTCGAGCTACTTTCAGACATGTTTAAAAATGACTAGATCTTTTATATTCGCAGCGATTTTCTGCGTGCTGATTTTAATCTATGCGGGAGTTCTTTTCGTAAATGGTGCTTTGACATCAGCAATTTTATCAGCCATTGCAGCGGGCATTCTTCATCCAGCCGTTAAGTTTTCTCGCGGATGGCTTAAACCAACCCTGGTTACAGGGTTGTTGGGACTGGGGTTTATATTTATCCCCATTGGTGCGTAGAGTTGTAACCCCGGCCCGTAAGCAGACCTGCGCGCCATCGGCCCGAATATGAAAGTAGTAGAAGAATTCAAACCCAGCTATGAGCAGTCGGGGAGAGTGGTTAAAATAGTTCGGGAATATTAGGTAACACCCTATTTACGTTTTACGCTGCCATCTTCATCGACATTCCTCATGTGTCGTTCTCGCGAATCCCAAGCCTTTAAATGACGGCATATTCAATCTAACTATGGAACTAAATCCTTCCTGCCAATCCCTTTACATTCGGACAAAAAGGTCGTAAAAGGCTCTTTTAGCGTTTTATTATATTGTAGGAGCGCACGATGGAGACCGATCTACCGTTATTCAATCTGAAGGGCAAACGCCTGCTGCCTATCGTGCAGGGCGGCATGGGCGTCGGCGTGTCAGCGCACCGCTTGGCCGGCACAGTGGCACGCAAGGGTGGGATGGGCACTATCGCCAGCATCGATCTGCGGCATCATCATCCCGATTTGGTTGAGCAAAGCCATCGCTGCCGTGACAAGGAAAAGTTAGACAATTTCAACCTGATTGCTTTGGATCGCGAGGTGCGCGCCGCGCTGGCGATGGCGGAGGGCCATGGCATGGTGGCGGTGAACGTGATGAAGGCCGTGACCGAACATGCCGCCCTGATTCGCCAGGCGTGCGAGAGCGGGGTGCAGGCGGTGGTGATGGGCGCGGGCTTGCCGTTGGATTTGCCGGAGATGACGGAGGGCTACCCGGATGTGGCGCTGATCCCGATTTTGTCCGAGTCGCGCGGGGTGGGCATCGTGCTCAAGAAATGGATGCGCAAAAACCGTTTGCCGGATGCGATCGTGATCGAACATCCGCGCTATGCCGGCGGCCATCTAGGTTCGCCCAATCTGCAAGAGATCGGCAATCCGCGTTTCGATTTCCCTGGCGTGTTGGAAGGCATCTTCCAGTTATTTAAGGAACTCGGCATCGAGCGCGAGCGCATTCCCTTGATTCCCGCTGGGGGCATTAATACCCACGAGAAAATTCGCGAGCTGCTGGCGCTGGGCGCGAGCGCGGTGCAGATCGGCACACCGTTCGCGGTGACAGAGGAGGGCGACGCCCATCCCAATTTCAAAAAAGTATTGGCCGAGGCCAAGCCGGAAGAGATCGTCACCTTCATGAGCGTGGCGGGCCTACCCGCGCGCGCCGTGCTCACCCCTTGGCTCAAGAATTATCTCAATCGCGAAGGCAAACTGCAGGCCTGCGCTAAAAGCGACCGTCTGCGCTGCGCCTCGTCGCTGCATTGTTTGATTCAATGCGGATTGCGCGACGGCATCGCGAAGATTGGCCAATTCTGCATCGATGCCCAACTCGTTGCCGCCTTACGCGGTGACATCAAAAAGGGACTCTTCTTCCGCGGCTCGGAGAGCCTGCCCTTCGGCAGCGCAATCCGCAGCGTGCAGGACTTGATTGACTATTTCCTCACCGGCGTCAAGCCGGCGATGTTGGAAGCTTAAGCCCGCTACTCATCAATCAAGTGATCAGAAAATGAACGGAAAAGGCGAGTGGGTGCGCGCGACCCACACGATGTAGCCGAAGGTGAAGAGTGCGGCAATCCACGCAGTGGCACGAACGGCTTTGGTTTTACCGTGCTTGAGCGCGATGGTTCCGAGCACGATATAGGCGAGCAGGCCCAATACTTTTGCCGTGAGCCAGCCATGCACGAAAGGGTATTGTTGAATCTGAAAAGCATACGCCAGGGCGGAGACGAGTAATACGGTATCGATCACGTGCGGCGAGATTTTTACCCAGCGCGCCTGGAGCCGGGGGGAATCCTGCAGCATCCATATCCCCCGCGTGAAAAAGAAAGCCCCGCTGAAAACAACAGCGGATAGGTGAATCAGTTTAAGCATGATCATGCGGGCGATAGGCCAGGCTCAGCAGGGTAAGCAGCAGCAGTGCTGCCAATGCGTTATGGGCCAGTACCACCGCCAAGGGATGGGCAAATTTTACGGCGGCAAACCCCAACAGCGCTTGCAATAAAGTCAGGCTGACCAGCGCCTTGCCATATCGGGATGCCGCATCAGAATTCACGGTGCTTAATCCTAACCAGAGCAGATAGATGTCGATTGCTACTGCTGTTGCCCAGTGGGTGACCTGGATGGCCGCCGCATCAAGTGGTAGGGAGACAGCGCCGTTGCTTTGCACCACGAGCTCGCGCCAGGGATTGAAGGCGGTCCATGACCAGGCATCCAACCAAGCTGTTTCGCACAGGGGAAAATGGGTGCAAGCCGAGGCGGCGAAATTGGCGCTGACTAATCCACCCAATCCGATCTGCACGAACAGAAGTATTTGTCCGAACCATGCGGCGGTTCGAAAACGTGCCTCGACCCTGGTTGCGCCAGGGCTGCGAGCGCTCAAGGACAGCCACCACAGCACGCCAAGCAGCGCCATCCCGCCCAACAGATTGCCCAGCACCACAGCGGGCAGGCGCGTGCCGGGTGTCCAAATGCCGAGTACGGATAAGAACAGCGTCAGGCCCAGCGCCAGCAAAGCGGCGCCCCACTGGCCGGCGGCTTGCTGGCGTCGTCGCCACGCCATGACGCTAATCGCCAGAATAACCAGGCTCAGCGTGGTGGCGGTCAGGCGGTGCGCCAGACGTGCCGGGGTAGAGGCTTGCTTGCTTATGGATGGGTCGGCATAGCCCTGGCCGTAGCAGGCCGGCCAGTCGGCACAGCCGAGGCCGGCGCCGGAAAGGCGCAGATAGGCGCTGAGCATGAGCACCATTGCCATCAGGCCGAATGCTACGTAGACGAGACGCGTGAATAAGGGGGAAGGTGTCGGCTGTAATGTGGACATGACTTTCAATTTTTTGAGAAAGGTCCTGGGAGTTTATCAGGGCAGTTCGGATTTGAAGTGCAGCATGGCACGCAGCATCACCACCAGGAAGAGGATGCCGCCGATGATCGCAATCAGTCCACCCAGCCCCATGATCCCCATCCCGACAACCTCCTGCGTGCTTCGCAATACCTGATCGCTCCCCGCGACCTTGCGTTGCACGCCATAACCGCCGGACCAGACCAGTCCGATGATGTGCAGCAACTGGCCGAACCCATAGAGATAGGGTTGCCAGGTAGCCAGCCGTGATACCGGCTGCGCATAGCCGAGGCGCGGTAGCAGATGGTAGGCAAGCCCCATCAAGGCGAGCGTCACGCCGACAATGCAGCCGTGGTAATGGGCAGGTATCTTGACGTTGTTTCCCTGGATCAAAAACCCGATCAGCCCCCCGACGGCAAATAATGCGAGCGATGACACCAGCGCCGCATGCAGCGGCCGCTGCGCTGGCGCAAGGCGTCCAGGATGGCCGATGCGCAGCAGCCCGATGGCAACCGCAAGTCCCATTGGCAGAATCGGCAGACCGCCGCCGAATCGCATGAGCCAGGTCAGCAGTTGCCGATGCTCGACGGACGTCACGTCATACGCGAGGTAGATTGGCGGCACCAAGAAAACCGATGCCAGGCCGATAGCGAACAGCAGCATTGCGATGCGCGGCGTCAGCGGAATGCGCGCACCGCATGCGTTGGCCAGCCACAGCCACGAAACCAGCATCAGCAAGGTGTAAGTAAACTGGATCACATGCCCGCTGCCCCAGAACAACAGCTCGTAATAAGCCTTGCCTTCGAGCGCCATCGGCACCTTCATCAGCGACCAGAGCAGCGCGAACAGCGCCACCGCCGCCGATACCGATGCTGCATTGAGGCCGAAAGCGAGTGCTGCGCCACCGTCCGGGCGGAGGCCGACCTTGGGCGCGGTCAGCAGGCTGCGCAACACGAGCAACGCGAACCCAATGCCAAACAGCGCGAGCCCGCTCATGAATACCGGATCTTCGAGTACCGGCACGTAGTTGCTCATAATGGGGCCGCCGCGCCCCAGGAATGGCGCGAGCGTCATGACGGCAGCACCTGCCATACAGGTTACCCAGCCGCTCCATGCGAGCGTGATGAATCGTTTGCCGCCGTTGAGGCTCCATAACACCCCGGCGAATGCAACGAACCACACCAACACCGACAGATCGACGTGAACCACCAGCGCTACCCGAAAGAAATCGGCCAGCGGGAATATTTTTTGCAGGTAGGGCGTACGCGACAGCACGAGCAGAATCGACATGATGCCCGAACCGATCAGCGCTGCCAGCGCCAGCCCTAGCCAGGCGCGGGCAAGCCCGAGCCGCAGATCGTTCGGGACGGCGAGCGAAAAATCCACGGTGCTCGGGAGCGCGGCCGATAGGCGGGCATCCAGCGCAGGCGAATCAGCAGCAAGCGATGCGGGATGAGGGGGCACGTTCATTTGATGAGCACTCCACCTTGTTGGGGATTGAAGTCAATGACTAGCACCTGGGCCGGAAGCAATTGGATGATCTCGCTGCGCTGGTAATTGAAACCGGGAATCCTGGCCGAGTCGTCCAAGCGCACCGTCAATCGATGTTCGCCCGCACGCAGCGGGAAGCGCCGGTAAACAGTCGAAGCGCCATCGCGCGACAAGCCGGACGGCAGCGCCACTTCATGATGCAGCAAACGGCCATCGAGTTCCAGTTCGACCGTTACCGGCGAACGCTCGCGCGGGCAATCCTGAAGCGCGCGCATATTGGGCGGCAGCTTGGCGAGTTCTTCGGCGCTGCGCTCGTGGCAGGCGCCGAGAATCTGGCCTGCATGAGAAATACTCAATCGGAGCAAGCCTTGCTCGGGTTCCAAATAATGGTAAACCGGCGCCATCGAGAAATAGCCGATTCCAAATGCGAACAGCGCAAACCCGATGCCTTGAGCGATCCACTTAGCCATGCGCATCCTCCGCGACATCAGGTGTATCGGCCGCTTGATCGAGCGGTACGACAGCAAGCTGTTCCAATTCGCCGCGGAATGCATCAAGCGCCGGTGCAAGCGATGCCAGCTCGCGGCTGGCGGCGCTCATCATGCGTACGCGTCCGACTGGTATTTTATCCAGCCGCAGGTGTGGTTCGCGCTCCCCTGACAGGCGCTGCCTGGTCCATTTGCTGC
>JAUXTZ010000271.1 GCA_030681095.1 Burkholderiales bacterium | reverse complement strand
CACCCTCGCCGGCGCGCTGATGTCGTACTCCCCAAGCCTTCCATATTTGACTCGGCGTGCCGCCGTTTACGTGGACAAAATCCTCAAGGGCGCGAAGCCTGGCGACCTGCCGGTGGAACAGCCGACAGAAATCGAGTTGGTCATCAATCTAAAAACCGCTAAGGCGCTGGGTATTAAGATTCCGCCGGCACTATTGCTACGCGCAGACGAGGTGATTCAATGAAAGTTTTTGCCATCGTTATTATCTTTATCGTAGCCAGTCTGGCCGGACTATTTGTACCCGCCGTACAGGCTGCTGATAGGACACCGCGCATCGGCTGGCTGAACCCGGGTTCCCCGACATCGCACGGCGCGCTGTACGCGGCGTTCAAGCAGGGCCTACGTGAGCGCGGCTACATCGAGGGTCAGAACATCGTCATCGAGCAGCGCTGGGTGGAGGGAAAACTGGACCGTCTGCCGATGGTGGCAGCAGATCTGGTGCAGCTGAAGCCCGACGTGATCGTCGTGGCCGGGGCGAATGCCGTCCAAGCGACCAAGGCGGCGACCACGACGATTCCCATCGTTATGGCAACCACCAACAACCCGGTCGGGCTTGGCTTCATCGCCAGCTTCGCGCGTCCGGGCGGGAATATCACCGGCATGTCCAACCAGTCCGAGGACTTGGTGCCAAAGATGCTCGAGGTTCTTCGCGCCGCGTTCCCGCGCGCCAACTACGTCGGCGTGCTCGGCAATCGGGACAACCCCGCTACCGATAATAATTGGCGCGCAACCCGGGACGCCGCCACGATCTTGGGTGTGCGCGTCGAGCTTACCGAGGCCCGCCGTCCGGACGAGATCGAGGCCGCCTTCGCCGTCATCGCGAAGCAACAACCGGGCGCGCTCCTGGTGATACCGGACGCAATGCTGATCAGCCAGCGTCAGCGCGTCGCAGATCTGGCGGCCAAACATCGCTTGCCAGTGATGTACCCGTTTCGCGAGTTCGTCGAGGTCGGCGGCCTGATGAGCTATGGCGCAAGTTTGCAGGACAACTACCGGCGCGCAGCGACCTACGTGGACAAGATTCTCAAGGGCGCCAACCCCGGGGATCTTCCGGTGGAGCAGCCGACCAAGTTCGAGCTGCTCATCAACCTGAAGACCGCCAAGGCGCTCGGGATTACGATCCCGCCGGAGCTGATGCTGCGCGCCGACGAGGTGATTCAATGAAAAACCGGACACGCAACGGTCATCCGTCGACGGTCGACTGCGAACGGAGGCCGTGATGGCGCCGCTGCGTAAAGCCCCTGGCCATTTGTTCCGCAAGTACGTCGTCTACTTCGTGATCCTGGTCACGGTGGCGCTGGTGACGAGCGGTGTTACCGGCGCGTATTTCTCGTATCGGGAAAACATCGCCGCGCTGGTCGGCTTGCAGCGCGAAAAAGCGCTTGGCTCCGCCTATAAGATCGAACAGTACCTGAAAGAAATCGAACACCAGATTGGCTGGACTGCCTTGCCGCAGATGTCGCTCGGCATCTCGGCGCTCGATCAGCGGCGTCTCGACTACCTTAAACTGTTGCGCCAGGTGCCGGCGATTACCGAGATCAGTTACCTCGACCCTTCCGGGAAAGAACGGCTGAGGGTCTCACGGTTGGCGATGGACGTGATGGATAGCCGCAAGGATTTTTCGCGCGAGCCCCAATTCCTGGAGGCCAAATCCGGTAAGACCTACTTCGGCCCAGTCTATTTCCGCAAGGAAACCGAGCCCTACATAACTCTGGCCATGGTTGCGGGGCGGGACGATGCCGGCATCACGGTAACCGAGGTCAACCTCAAGTTCATCTGGGATGTCATTTCTCAGATCAAGATCGGCAAGGTGGGCTACGCCTATGTCGTGGACGCGCGTGGCCGCCTGATTTCGCATCCGGACATCAGTCTGGTGCTGCAAAAATCCAATTTCTCCAAATTACCGCAGGTGCAGGCCGCGCTGGCCGCAACCTCCACGTCCACGACGCAACAGGCCATCACGCTCGCGGACGATGCGCGCGGCCAGCCGGTGCTGGTCTCGTATGCGACGATTGCCCCGCTCGGTTGGGCGGTGCTGGTAGAACAGCCGCGCGCCGAGGCGTTCGCGCCACTTTACGCTTCAATGCTGCGCACCGGATTGCTGCTGCTGGCAGGCATCATCTTGTCAGTGCTGGCCTCGCTGGTGCTGGCCCGTAAAATGGTCACGCCGATTCGGATACTCCAGTCCGGCGCGGCCCAAATCGGCGCCGGCGCGTTGGACCACCGTATCGAGGTGCACACCGGTGACGAACTGGAAGCACTGGCCGATCAGTTCAACCGCATGGCCGCGCAGATCCAGGAGTCCTACAGCGGCCTTGAGCGCAAAGTCGAAGAGCGCACCGAGCAACTCGAAAACGCCAACCGCCACAAGTCGGAGTTCCTGGCCAACATGTCGCACGAACTGCGCACGCCATTGAATGCCATCATCGGCTTCTCCGAAGTGTTGCACGAGCGTATGTTCGGCGACGCGAACGCGAAGCAGATGGAATACTTTCAGGACATCCACTCGTCCGGTAAGCACCTGCTGTCGCTCATCAACGATATCCTCGATCTGTCGAAGATCGAAGCGGGCCACATGGAGCTTGATTTGTCCCAATTCGATTTGGCGCTGGCGCTGGAAAACGTTTTAACGCTCATCAAGGAGCGCGCCGGAAAACATGGCATCGCGCTCGAACTCGACGTGGACCGGCGCTTGAACAGCTTTGTCGGCGACGAGCGCAAATTCAAACAAATTCTCCTGAACCTGCTGTCCAACGCGGTGAAATTCACACCCGAGGGCGGGCGCATTAGCGTCAAAGCCGTGCCGGTGGACGGTACAGTGGAAATCTCGGTAGCCGACACCGGCGTCGGTATCGCGCCGGAGGATCAGGAAACGATCTTCGAGGAATTCCGTCAGGTCGGAACCGACTATGCACAAAAACGCGAAGGCACCGGGCTGGGACTGACGCTGACCAAAAAATTTATCGAACTGCACGGCGGCCGGATTCGAGTGCGCAGCGAAATCGGCAAAGGTTCGACTTTCACTTTCACCTTGCCGGAGAGACCATGGCCAACGAATTGATCTTGATCGTCGAAGACAATGAGAAGAACCGCAAACTGGTGCGGGATGTGCTTCAGTTCAAAGGTTACAAAACCATTGAAGCCGAAACCGCCGAAGCGGGGATTCAGCTTGCCTTGACCGCCTCCCCGGCGCTGATACTGATGGATATCCAGCTTCCGGGAATGAACGGCATCGAGGCCCTGGGACAATTGCGCGCCAACCCCGCTACCCGCGCTATCCCGGTGATCGCCGTGACCGCTTCGGCCATGACCCATGATCGTGAAAAAATAATGGCGGCGGGATTCGATGCTTATCAGCGTAAGCCGATCGACATTAAGGAATTCCTCGCTGTCGTGCGCGAAGTGCTGGACCGGTCAATGACGCATACGTAGTCTAAACTCAAGGCTTATGGCACAAAACAATATTAACGACACCCGCGCGATGACAGCGCCGGCGAAAATCCTCGTCGTGGATGACGTATCCCAAAACGTCAAACTGCTGGCCGATCTGCTGACCTACAAAGGGTATACCGTGGTCACAGCGGCGTCCGGGGCCGAGGCCTTGCAACAAGTGGCGAATGAACATCCGGATTTGATACTGCTCGACATCATGATGCCGGGCATGAGCGGCTATGAGGTTTGCCGCGCGCTGCGGGCGAACCCGGCGACCGAAGTATTGCCGGTGGTGATGGTGACCTCGCTCGACCCGAACGAGGAACGGATCAAGGGAATCGAGGCCGGGGCCGATGATTTTCTCACCAAACCGATCAATCAACCGGAGCTGTTGGCGCGCGTACGCTCGCTGCTGCGCGTCAAGCAATACCACGACACCATTCAGGCGCAGGCGGCCCAACTCGTGGAATGGAATCGTACTCTGGAACAACGGGTTCAGGAGCAAGTTACGCAACTGGAGCGGCTCGGACGGCTAAAACGCTTTTTTTCCCCGCAGCTTGCTGAACTGATCGTGGCGGGCGGCGCGGATGATCCGCTCAAAAGTCATCGGCGCGAAGTGGTCGTGGTGTTTCTCGATCTGCGCGGCTTTACCGCCTTCGCCGAACTCTCGGAACCGGAAGAAGTGATGGGCGTGTTGCGCGAATACCATGCGGGCATGGGTGAGCTCATTCTCAAACACGAAGGCACGCTCGAACGCTTCACCGGCGACGGCATGATGATTTTTTTCAACGACCCGGTGATGGTGCCGAATCCGGCGGAGCGCGCGGTGCGCATGGCGTTAGCGATGCGCGAATGTGTCGCCGAGCTCCTCGGGGGCTGGCGGCGACGCGGCCACGCGCTGGATTTCGGCGTCGGCATCGCCAAGGGCTACGCCACCATCGGCGCGATCGGGTTCGAGGGGCGCTACGACTACGGCGCGATTGGCACCGTGACTAATTTGGCCGCGCGCATGTGCGGCGAGGCCGGCCCCGGACAAATTCTCACCAATCAAAAAACGCTGTGCGACATCGAGGATCTGGTGCATACCGAGCCCGCCGGAGAGCTCTCGCTGAAGGGCTTCACCCACCCCGTCGCGGCGTTCAACATCGTGCAGTTGAAGCCGTAATCCTTCCGTCGGTTTCCATCTGGGCCTTCATCACTGAGCAAGGCGTGAAAAAATGCGACCTCTCTTCTTAGTGCAACCTCGATAACCTCCAGTTCCTATCCGCTTGCGACCATCCACGCCCGGCGATCCGCTCAAGCCGCGTGAATTTTCCACTTGATTGCTGTGCAACCCTGCACAGCTTTTGCATGCCAGCTTAAGTACAGTGATGGCTCAATATCCACACCGATAAGGAGCAAACGATGAAACCGAAAAACCTAGTCCTTTGGGTAATCGTGGCAATAACCGCCCCGCTGCTGTTCTCCACGGCGCAAGCAGGCATTTCGAAGGCACGTCTGCCGACCGAATCTCCAAGCATCCACCTCGTATCGGCAACATTGCGCGGCCAGGCTACGCAAATCGACCGGGCGCTCGCGCGTTTGTCCTTATCCGCATCAACTGACTACGATACTGAATCAGTAACGCACGACTTATTGTCTGCGACAAGCCCTTGCATACGGTGCGAGGAAATTCTCCGCACCGAAGAGGCGCGACTGACCGTGGGTTACGCTCTGTCGGACGGCGGCTCGGTCACGATGTGGCTAGAGAAAGACGGTCGCCAAGTGAGCGGTCAGCGCTACACCGCAGATGGACTACCACAGGGTAACAAATTCCTCATCCACCTCTCCGACGATGCGGGTTTACTGCCCATCGTCATCGCGCAGCCGAATGGCGGCTTTAACCTGAGATGGAACCGCCGCCAGGGCGACCGGGTGCAAACACTCGAACAACGTTATGGCGCTGACGGCATACCGAGCGGCGATACCATCGTGCGAAACCCATAGCACATTTCGGCCGAATATGTCTTGATTGTGGGCGGCGGCGGACAACGGCGTGGCGATCAGATCATGCGGAAACAGCAAGCCGGTTGGTTTCACATTCGTCCGTAACAAGCTTAACCGCACTCACGCTTGTCGCTCCCGGTTATGCGGCGTGAATTTTCCACAAAATTATTGTGTAACTCTGCACAGAATTCGCGCGGCAATCTCGGTAGAGTCATATCCACGGCGCTAATTAAAAGGAGAAAAACATGAAACACATTAATACGAATAACCAGAGAGCGGTTGGATTGGGTATCTTGATAATCACCGCCACCGTGGCTCTACCTGGCGTGACGTGCGCCGATGTGGTTACCGATTGGAATCAGACCGCGCTACGCGCTACCGAGATCGCGGCCATGCCGCTCCCCTTGCAAACTCGCGTCATGGCCATCGTGCATGCCGCCGTGTATGACGCAGTCAATGCTATTGACCGGCGTCATGCAGTCTATGCGGTGACCGTCACGGCGCCGACCGGTGCATCCATGGAAAGCGCCGCCGCCACAGCCGCACATGACGCGCTCACCGGTTTGTTACCCCTGCAACAGGCCGCGCTCGATGCCGCGCTCAAGACATCGTTGGCGCAGATCCCGGACGGCCAGGCGAAAAGCGATGGCATGCGCATCGGCGGTGAAGTCGCCGAAAAGATTCTGGCGTTGCGCAAGACCGACGGCGCGGCTGGAAAAGCCGAATACAGCTTCAACAGCGGTGCCGGAGTATATCAAGCCACGCCGCCGATGAACGCCTCGCCGGTGGTTCCGCATTGGCGCAGTGTCAAGCCCTTCATGATGCAGAGCGCAACCCAGTTCCCGTTTGCCGGCCCTGCGGAACCTGCCAGCGCTGCATTTGCCAAGGACTTCAACGAAATCAAATCGATCGGGGGAAAAACAAGTTCCAAAAGAACGAACGAACAGACGGCTATCGCCATTCACTGGTCCGGCTCTGAGATTCCGCCGTTGAACACCGTGGCACGCGCTGTGTCAATCGAACGCAAGCTCGGTATCGCCGACAATGCGCGCTTGTTCGCTTATCTCAACATGACCATGGCCGACACGCTGATCGCCGTCTTTGAGTCGAAGTACACATTCAATGCATGGCGGCCGGTGACAGCGATCCGCAGCGCCGACTTGGCGCTCAATAAAGGTATACAGGCCGACGCGACGTGGGAGCCGTTGATTGTCACGCCGCCGCATCCGGAATATGGGTGCGCACATTGTATCGCCACGAGCGCGGGCGTCGCGGTGATCCGGAAATTTTCTGGAAGCGACAAGATCGCCGCCAGTTACGTCTATCCGACGCTCGGCGTGCTACGCACGTGGACCAGTCTTTCGCAGATCGAAAAGGAAGTGGGTGATGCGCGGGTGTGGGGCGGCGTACATTTCCGCACCGCCGTCGATCATGGCACCCAGGTCGGCCGCCAGATCGCCGAATACGGTTTGAACGCCTACATGCAACTCGTCAACAAATGATCCGGATGCGACTATGTTCGGAATTCACCACCCGTGCCTGATGGGCGGTGATAAACCAAGACGCGGCGGCGCAATGGGTGCGAGACCCTCCCTGGTTACCCGACCCTAAACGAGGAGTTAGCCGCCCTCGGCCCGAAGCCTTGTTTGAGCCCAGGGGAAAATGCACCGGCGTCGCGGTTCTCGCCTTGTCGCCTTCGCGCTATCCGCTGGCCGGGCAACAGCGTGAATTTTCCACAAAATTATTGTGTAACTCTGCACAGAATTCGTGCAGCGATCTCGGTAGAGTCGTATCTATGGCACTAATGCTGAGTAAACCAAAGTGGCTCATCATGGAAATCACACCGGCACAATTTAAACAACGCTTCAAATCCGTGGCGACGCGCTTTTCCAACGCGGAAGACCTACAAGCGCTACTACAACACTTGGACGTCACCCAGATCGCCGCCGGAACAAGGTTGATTGCCCGCAGCGATCTGTGTTCAACGCTCTATCTGGTTTGGGACGGATCGTTGTCCATTAGCTTCAAAAATGGCGACGCAGAGATGGTGCTGGGGAATGTCGGCCCCGGCGAATGGATGGGAGAAGTCGCCCTGCTCGACCCAGCGCCGGCAATCACCTGCGTTACCGCAGCGCTTGATACCAATCTATTGGCGCTATCGCATGAACAATTCGCGACGCTGCGCAAGGCGCATCCCAATGCCGCAAGCGCCTTGCTGCATGCGCTTTCGACGGACATGGCGGAGCGGCTGCGAACCTACGCAAGCCGAGCGCGACGCGAATATCGGCGCGACGCTCCCGAAGTACTGGTGGGCCACACGGAAGATAAGCTTGGAACAATCGAGTTATTGCGTACCTTGATGGGGATTGCCGGAGAAACACCATGAACCTCTCTCACTTATTGCGTAGCTGCCCGATATTTGAGTCCTTGACTGCATCCGATCTGGATGTGCTCGACAAAGCCATGATGGTGCAACGCTACCCGAACGGTCACGAGTTTATGCGAGAAAACGAGCGTGGCGGCACGATGTATGTGATCGTCGAGGGCACGGTATTGGTTACCCAAAAAAACATGGAAGCCGAGGGCTTCGATGTCGTTCACGTGATGAATGCCGGCGATGTGTTCGGTCTCATCGCCCTCATCGACCACGGCAAGCGCAGCGCCGCCTGCACCGCGGCGGGCGAGGTCACGGCGGCGTCCCTGCCGAGCAGCGCGTTTCAACTGCTCTATCACGCCAACGCGCCAATCGCACAGCACTTCCAATATTGCATCGCGCGCCAACTGGCGCACGACGTGCGTAATCTGAGCGAGTTGTTGGTCAATGCCCTACATAGCACAAGCCCGGAACGGGAAGCGCTGCTCCAAGGCGCCTCCTATGAATACCGCTGATGCGCGTACGACACCGGCGATGCAAGGTGCGCTGAATATTCTGCGCATCAAAGAAGATGAGCGCGAGCAGATAGCCTATTTGGGAACGCTACTGGTGCTCATCGGCATCGGCTTCGCACTCGGTCGCGGCGTTGCGGACGCCCTTTTCCTCAAGCGCTATGGGATTGCGTATTTACCGGTCATGTATGTACTGCTGGGCATCGCGCTCGCCGTGGCCGGCATCGCTTATGCCGCCTATGCCGACCGGTTTCCGGCGGAGCGTCTTTTCCGCATCCTGCTCTATACCTTGCTTACTTTGGTGATGGCCTGTTGGGTATTGATGTCGTTCACGACCTGGGAATGGGTCTACCCGTTTTTCTTTGTGCTGTACGAGTTGGCCTCGGAACTCTTATGGCTGCACGTGGGAATGTACATGATTCAGAATTTCGACACCCTGCAACTGCAACGCCTTTCACCGCTGCTATTCGCGGCGGCACAAATCGGCAAGATCGCGGGCGGCACGCTACTTGCCTCGGTCGCGCCGTTTCTGCCACTCAAAAATCTGCTGCCACTGTGGGCGCTGCTGGTCGGCTTGTCCACCGTTGCGATTTATCGTTGGCACAAGCGAGCGGGTATTTCGCCGCATTATCACGCCGCGCAAAAGAATCGCAGCGGCCTGCGGCATTCAGTGACGCAATTGGCCCACGGCCTAAAATTTTTGCGGCGCTCCGATCTGGCCCGGGCTGCGTGCTATGCGCTGTTCTTCATGGCGGCGTCTTTTTCCCTGTTGAGTTATTCCATCAACCGGGTTTATACCGAAGCATTTACCTCGGAAGCTGCCCTCGGCGCATTCTTTGGTTGGCTCACCGCACTCACCGGCGTGGCGGCGCTGCTGATCCAATTGTTACTGACCGGTCGGCTATTTCAATGGTTTGGCGTCAAACGCATGCATTTGGTTTATCCGGTAGCCAGCATCGTCAGTTACGCGGCGCTCCTCGGCGCTTATGCCTTGCCTGCCGCATTGATCGGCAGCCTGACGAAAGACGTTCTAAACCCTGCCCTCAGCCGCCCGACGAGAAACCTCATATTGAACGCCCTCCCGAGTTACATGCAGGGCAGGGTGCGGGCGTTGTCGGTCGCGCTGGTGACGCCAGTGGCGCTGATTGTCTCCGGGAGCATGCTGATCGCCATGCAACACCTGCGCCTTCCAACTTTTTTTCTGCTCGCCGGATTGGCCGCCAGCGGCGGGTACCTTTATTTCACTTTGCGTGTGAATCGGTTTTATGTCTCGACCTTGTTAGCGACCCTGCGCGAGCGGGTTTTCATTCCCGATGCCAATTCGGGCGTGCTCCTGAAAGGTGGCGGACCCGCCGTGAATGCGGAGTTACGGCGCGGTGTCATGCACCCAGACCCCGGTATTGCCTTGCCCTACGCCCGGATGTTAATCGCCGTTTCTAGTGCGCCTGGGTGCGAGGAAATTATCATTGCACGGCTGAAACAGGCGGACCCCGCGCTGCGCGACCAATTGGTGCGATTGTTGATCGCGTTTGATCGATGCCCCAACGTCTTGTTATGGGAGCTGCTGCCTGTCGCTGATCCGCATCTGCGCGCGACGCTTTTGAGTGAACTGTTCGAAAGAAAAGATACGCGCGCGCGGCGTTTGCTCCGCGCGTGTCTGGCAGCCGATAACCCCCGGCTGATGGGAGCCGGCATCCGTGGCGCGTTCGCCTATGCCGAAGCGGACGACATCGCGCGCGCCCAGACCGCTTGGAACCAGCTCCTGATTAGCGTGCGCGATGCGGACAACATAGCAGGTATCGAAATGCTGGCGCACCACCCGCGCACGCTGCCGGTAGCGACACTGGTACGCTTCCTCCAACTATCATCGCCGCGAGTATGCATCGCCGCGCTGCGCGCTTTACCCTCGATTCCCGCTGCCACCTTGGCCGTCATCGCCCCCCACTTGCGCCCAGTTTTTTACAGCGGCGAGCCAGAAATTCGTGCCGCATGTGTAGCGTGCTTTGGCGCATTGCCGGCGCACGAGCGCGACCGACTTTTGCTCGCGGCGCTAGGCGATCCGCACCCCGCCGTACGGACCGCCGCCATGCGCACCCTCAACCAAGATGACGCGCCATTCATTAGCGCCTTGTTTGAACGCCTCATCGAAAATACACTTCCACTGCGCGCCCAAGCGGCAGCGCTCAGCGTCATCGCTCGGCTGCGCCCGGCGCGGGCTGATTTTGAACGCATTGCCGAGGCCAAAGCCCAGGAAGCATTTGTGTTGGCATACGCCGTGTCAGTCTTACAGCGTCAGGCGCACACCGAAGGACCCCCTACCCCCCCAACGGCGCTACTCGAAATCGTGTTGCGTGAGCACCTCGAACAAACCCTCGACCTCGCGCTCACAGCAACTAAACATCTTCAGAATCGCGTCGACATCGCCATTATTCGCGCCGCCTTCCTCAGTCACGATCGTCGCCACATCGCCCAGGCCGTCGAAGCATTGCGCTATCTGGAACATCGAAAATTGGCTGCACTGTTTGGCGTAATCCTCGGCGATCCGCCAACCACCATCGCCCGACACCCGAAGGGTAATGAAGTTTTTGTTTCGCGGCCCGACGTGCTGGCATGGTGCCGACGGCATCCCGCTGCCTGGATACGCGCCTGCGCGGTACGCGCCCTTGGCACGCCGGTTGCGATGGGTGCCTGACGTGGCCGATTTATTTGAACGCGTACTCATGCTGAAGCAGACACCGACCTTCGCCGGCGTATCTACCGAAGACCTGCGGGTGATCGCACAGGAGTTGGTTGAAGAAGCGTATTTCGCTGGCGAACGCGTGTTCGACATTGATGATCCAAGTGAGCAGTTTTATATTGTACAAGCGGGGGAAGTAGGTATTTCTATTGATCCGGACCTCGATAGTAATAGGTTTCTTACCGTGCTGGGCCCAGGTGAATGCTTCGGCGAGTTGAGTCTGTTTGATCAGCAGCCGCGTTCGGCAACCGCGCGGATCATCGAGGACACGCAGTTACTGGCATTGACCCACTCAAAATTGCGCGGCTTGTTAATGGCGTACCCCGAGCTCGCCTTCGGATTGTTACGTGGCCTGAGCTTGCGCTTGCGCAACACAAACCGACGAATGACTTGAGGAGGCAATCATGGTGATGCGGCCCTGTCTGATGTTTCTACTGTTAGTCGCCCTGCTCTTGCAGCTCCACGCTACGCTGGGCAGCGAGCCCGATATCGCGGCGGAGACAGATACCCATTCGGCAGCGGATACTGTGAACATACAACGGCACAGGCCGATATTTACCACACAGCGTGGCTGAAAGGCGGAGTATATGCGGATCAAGGTTCTAGGATACAACGGCAGCATCGGCTCCGATCGGCACACCACGTCGTTTCTCATTGACGATGATGTGCTGTTGGACGCTGGCACGGGCGTGGGCACCTTGTCCCTTGAGGAAATCCGTCGCATCAAACACGTTTTTCTCACGCACTCGCATCTCGATCATCTTGCCGGCCTGCCTTTGATGCTCGACAGCATCTTTCACGAAATCGATACGCCGGTCACCGTTCATGGATTGGGCGAGACCTTGGCAACCCTGCACGAACACATCTTCAACTGGAAAATCTGGCCGGATTTTACCGTACTCCCTAGCGCCGATCGTCCGGTTGTCCGTGTCAAGGCGTTGACGCCCGGCAATGTGCTAATGTTAAACCAGCGCAAGATCCATATGATTCCAGTCAATCACGTTGTGCCCACAGTGGGTTATTGTATTGAGGATGTGGGTGGGGTGTTCGCATTCAGCGGCGATACCACGACGAACGATGGCTTTTGGGAAGCGCTCAATCGGCAAGATCGCCTCGATCTACTTTTTGTCGAAGTGGCTTTCCCGGATAAAAATATTGAAGTTGCCCATAAAGCACGGCACTACTGCCCGCGATTATTGGCGGCAGATATTGGTAAACTGCGGCACCGCCCAAGAATATGCATTACGCACCCCAAACCCGGATTCGAGGACATGATCTTGCACGAATGTCAGACGCAGATTACCGATTTCCATATAGAGCGCCTCACCGGCAGCGAGGTGTTTGTACTATGAGACAGCCGTGTCAAACAGTGCCTATGCCGGCAATCCGCAACGCCCAACCTCCCTGTATTCAATTTTCGCTTCGGGCAGTAGGCACAACCTATGATCTCTAAGCTGGCGGAAATTCCCTTATTTGCAGATCTTGCGGAATCGGATCTGCGCGATCTCGCGAGTCACGCCATCACGCGGTCATTTCCCAAAAATGCCATCATCCTCAACGAGGGAGACCAGGCTGGTTCCCTCTACATCATTCTCTCGGGACGGGTGCAAATATTTGTCAGCGACGATGACGGTAAGGAAGCCATCCTCAGCATTGAAGGGCCAGGCGAGTACTTTGGCGAGATGATGCTCGACGATGGGCCGCGCTCGGCATCGGTGATCGCGCTGGAACCGTGCAAACTTTGTGTGTTGGAAGGTCAAGCATTCAAGGCGTTTCTACTGAAAAAACCCGAGATTGCGCTGCACTTAATTCAAAACCTGATCAAGCGTACCCGTGTGTTGACCAAGAGCGTAAAAAGCCTGGCGCTGCTTGACGTCTACGGAAGGGTAGCGCGACTGTTGCTCGACATGGCGGAGGAGCAAGATGGCCGACTCGTGATTGGCGAACGGCTGACACAGCAGGATATCGCAAGCCGCGTGGGCGCCTCGCGCGAAATGATTTCAAGAATTCTCAAGGACCTCGTCACCGGTGGCTATATCAGCATTGAAGGCAAAAACATTTTCCTGAACAAACAGCCCCCCAAACACTGGTGACGGCTCACTACTTTGCGCCTATTGATCTTTCGGCTCAACGCGGAAATGTGTGGGTGATTTTGGGAGATCCTTTGCTGTGCTGCCGAATAACGCGGCCATGCCGGGGGAGGTAAAAAATTACGTGTAATCACAGGAAACATTCAATGAAATTTCACCCGCGCTATAGCAACCTTCTGTTCGGTGGCATTCTGTCAGCCATTATGGTCACCATTATTTCCGGCGCGGTGGTGCTGGTCACGCAAGGGATCAATTCAGACTTTCCCCTGCGCTGGGCAAAGGGGTTTGCGACTGCCTAGCCTATCGCCTTTCCAACCGTACTAGTGGTCGCGCCCAGGGTACGTAAATGGGTAGCGAAATTAACCACTGAGGCCACCTAGCAATTGGCTAGGAAACCGCTCACCTGCTTCACCAACCAGGCATTCAAATACTTCTGGGCTCAATGCCCAACATGCTGGTGAGTAGCTTGTCCGCCGGGATTCAAGTACCCGCGCAACTCGTTGTACTGCGCAATTTGCTCAGGGGTCAAAATCGCCACCTGCGTAAGGTGCGCTTCAAGATGGGTCAAACGCACTTGTGACTGCTGCGCCGCAACGCGAGCCAAGGCGGCTTGAAGGGTGGTAACCGAAATAGTTTTCATTGTGAAGAGCCTGTTCAACATCCTTTCTTCCCCAATGTAGCGCTCACCCGCAGCGATAGCCTTTGCCTGCATGTCCTTAAACAGGGCTTCAGTTTGTTTGCGTTGCTCGACGGTCAGCGCGAGTTGGTCGGCTAACTCCAACGCATGGGCCGGTCCTGGATAGCCATTCAATTCCGCCGCCTTTGCCAATCCCATTCCTTTCCCTGCAAGATAATCGCCGATTTCCTGCACGGATAAGGATTTGATCTCCCGCTCCTGTTGCCCGGCATAAGGCGATGCCGGGAAAGCGGCGGCGGAAAACAAGAACGCGAATAACGCGAAAGATAGTGTGCTGGATGGCATGCGAATGATCTCCTTGGAATGAATCATGCTAAAAAAACGGCAAATCATTTTTTATTGACCGGCGACTCCGGATCGAGCAGCAGCGCGACCAGATCCTTGATCTGCTTCTCGGTCAGAGCGCCTGCATGGCCGAAGCGAGGCATGGTGGAACACAGGTTATAAGCCTTGGCGTTGAAAATCTTGCTATAGGTGTATTTCTGTATCTCCGGCGAGTTGCCGCGCAGCGCGCCATATTGATTGAGGCTGGGGCCGATGGTGCCGAACGAGGTTTCCGCCTTTGACAACTGGTGGCAGTTGTAGCAGTTGCCGCCGTTCTCAGTACCCGCCTTGTCGCTCCAGGTCATGCCCCCTCCCTTCTGCGCGATTTTTTCCCCGGCTTTCCAATCGCCTAGGAACTTGCCGTCGGCCGGAAATTTGATCGCGGCAAGCTGCGCCTGCTCTAGCGCTTGAACCACGCTGCGCGGGGCCCAGTGGTTGCAGGCGGCTTGCACGCTGTCTTCCTGCAGGCGTTCTAAACCTGCGATACCGCGCGCCTGAAAGTCCTGTGTAAACGGTCGGGCCGGAAGCGTGCCGTAGCTGTCATCCTGGGCTGAAGCCATCTGCGAAAATGCGGCGGCCAGCGTAAACAACAATAGCGTGTGTTGTGCTTTCATGTTTTTTCTCCTGTTAGCGTTTAATGCCCGGACCTTTGTAGACTTGGCCGTTGGCGTTGGCGGTCAGATAAGTCAACAGCGCGGTAATGGTGTCGGAGCCGTACTTCGGCTCGGGTAAGCGCTGCTGGCGGAAGCAATCGTTCAGGCGCCACTGCAAGGTCAGCAGGTAGCCGCCAGTCATGCGGTACGCAGGCCAACCTTGGATACCGCGCATCGCTTCTTCGCCGCGCTTGTTCAGATTCGGCAGCATTTGCGTGCGGATGCGCTTGCCGTCCTCGCTATGACAGCTGGCGCAGGAAAAGTCATACGGGCCGGCGCGATAGTTGAATATCTCCATCCCAGTTATATAGGCTTTCGCCACCTGTGACTGCCGCCGCGACACGTCGATTTTCATGCCGCGCGACTGACCTGCCACATACGTCACCAGCGTTGATGGATCGGGCGTGTAACCGTCTTTGCTGAATGGCTGCTTGGCGAGGTCCTCTTCCGAGAACCCCTGCAACATGACCATGCAGTGCACGATGCGCCGCTCGGCATCCATTACCTTGCCCACGTCGGCGAAGTAGCGCGGCATCTGCACATAGGCACCCTTGACCACGCCTGGCCCCAGACCGAGGTCGCACTGCTCGAGCGAGGCCTGCTTTGGCCCGCGTTTGGCCTTCCACATTTCCGCGCCGGCATCTTCGTAAATCTCGGATGGGTTGTCGGCCTCCATAAGCTCGCGATAA
>JAUXTZ010000263.1 GCA_030681095.1 Burkholderiales bacterium | reverse complement strand
GCCGCGAATCTGGATTTGGCCGAAGTCAAAGCGCGGCTGGCAAAACTGCGCAAGCAGATCAACCTGCCGCTCGGTGTCGGCTTCGGCATCCGCGATGGTGCGATGGCAAAAGCCATGGCCGAATTTGCCGACGCGGTGGTGATCGGTAGCCGCATCGTGCAAGAAATAGAAAGCGCACCCGCCGATCAAGTAACGGCGCGTGTGGGCGCACTGGTCAAATCAATCCGCATCGCGATGGATAGCTAGAAGGAGTCTTGAATGAGCTGGTTCCAGAAATTACTCCCGCCAAAAATCAAACGCAAAGTCGAAGGCGCAAAGAAAAATGTGCCTGAAGGCTTGTGGCACAAGTGTGCTTCGTGCGAGGCCGTGCTCTACCACGCCGACCTGGAAAAAAACCTCGAGGTCTGTCCCAAGTGCAGCCACCACAACCGCCTCACTGCGCGTGAACGCATAGACTTGTTTCTCGATCCTGAAGGCCGCTATGAAGTTGGTGCTGATGTCCAGCCGATCGACAGCTTGAAATTCAAAGACACCAAAAAATACCCTGACCGTATTAAGGCCGCTCAAGCTGAGACCGGCGAAACCGACGCCTTGGTGGTGATGCAAGGCAGCGTGATGAATCAGCCAGTAGTCGTAGCGGCGTTCGAGTTCAGATTCATGGGCGGTTCCATGGGTTCGGTCGTCGGCGAGCGTTTTGCTGAGGCGGTGCAAGTGTGCTGTGAACAAAACATGCCGTTTATTTGTTTTTCCGCCAGCGGCGGCGCGCGCATGCAAGAAGGTCTGTTGTCGCTGATGCAAATGGCCAAGACCAGCGCGGCACTGACGCAACTTTCCGCATCGCGTCTACCTTTTATTTCGGTGCTGACCGACCCGACGATGGGCGGCGTGTCCGCCAGTTTCGCCATGCTGGGCGATGTGATCATTGCTGAGCCCGGCGCGCTGATCGGTTTCGCCGGCCCGCGCGTGATCGAACAAACGGTGCGCCAAACCTTGCCGCAAGGTTTCCAACGTGCTGAGTTTCTGCTCGAGCACGGTGCGGTCGATATGATCGTGGATCGGCGTCAAATGCGAGAAAAACTCGCGAATCTGCTTGCCCTGCTAATGCGACAACCCGCTGCCGCTTAAGCCCAATCTCTCGTGAATCCCCATCAGCTGGAGGGCTGGCTCAGCCACCTCGAGCGCCTGCATCCTAAAACCATCGAGTTGGGCCTGGATCGCGTACTGGCGGTCAGGGATAGTCTCAAACTCTTTCCAAGATTCCCCGTTATCCTGGTTGGCGGCACCAATGGCAAAGGCTCGACCTGCGCCATGCTGGAGGCGATGCTGCTGGCGGCGGGTTATCGCGTCGGCTTGTACACTTCGCCGCATCTCATCCGCTACAACGAGCGCGTACGCATCGATGGCCGCATGGTGAGTGACGCGGCCTTGTGCGAGGCATTCGCGGCTGTCGAAGCCGCGCGCAACGAAACCGCACTGACGTATTTCGAGTTTGGCACGCTCGCGGCCATGTGGCAGTTCGTGCAAGCCAAGATCGAAGTGGCGATTCTCGAAGTCGGGTTGGGCGGCCGACTGGATGCGGTGAATGTATTCGAGCCGGACGTCGCAATCGTCACCACGGTCGATCTGGATCATGTGGATTATTTGGGCGATACGCGCGAGAAAATCGGTTTTGAGAAGGCGGGTATTTACCGTGCCGGCAAGCCCGCCCTGTGCGCGGATGCCGATCCGCCTGCGTCCTTGCTGCAACATGCGGCGCAGATCGGTGCGCCATTGTTGCGCATCAATCAAGATTTTACGGTTGTGCGCGAACCAGCATCCTGGACCTTTTCAGGGCCGGGCGGTGTGCGTTCAGCGCTGCCCTATCCGATGATGCGCGGTGCACATCAGTTGGCCAATGCGGCAGCAGCCGTGGCCGCGCTAGATTGCCTACGCGAGCGTTTGCCGGTGGCGCAAGCGCATATTCGCACCGGGCTGTTGAGCGCGCGCTTGCCGGGACGGTTTCAAGTGCTGCCGGGCAAGCCGCCGGTTATATTGGATGTGGCACACAACCCGCAAGCAGCGCGGATACTCGCCCAAAACCTACGCGAGCAGTACGTTTCAGGCAAAACGATAGCTGTGTTCGGCATGCTGCGCGATAAAGATATTGCTGCGGTGATATCCGCAGTGAAAGACAGCATTGATGCTTGGCATGTGGGCGGCTTGGAAGGCCCGCGCGGCGCGAGTGGAGAGGCGCTGATGGTGTTATTGCGTGATGCCGGCGTCACGGCTATTCACGTCCATCCGGACATTGCGCAAGCCTATGCGGCCGCCTGTCGCCAGGCTGGTGAAAATGATAGAATTTGCGCTTTCGGATCGTTCTACACCGTGGCGGAAGTCCTCAAGGCGCGCGGCGCAAAAGACTAGAAAGCACATATGGCGACACCCAACTATACCGAAGAAGAAATCCAGTTCAGAAAACGCGCACGCCGCCGCCTAGTGGGCGCCGTGGTGCTGGTGGGCGTGGTGGTTGCGCTGGTGCCGATGATTCTGCCGGAGAACAAGCCGCAGCAGGATAGCCAGCCGATCGATATTCGCATTCCATCGCAAGACGCCACCGGCTATGCGCCGAAAATTCTCCCGGCATCTGGGGCCGAGCAAGCTGCACCCAGTGTAAAACCTGCCGCCGCTGTTCCGCCTGCCGCATTGAACGCTGCACCGGCCGCGTCCCCCGCTAAATCCAGTACCGAGCCGATTCCCGTAGTGAATATCGCGAAACCCGCCGAAGCCAAGCCGGATCAAGCGCCCAAGCCCGAAGTTGTTCAAGCCGAATCCAAGCAAGCGCCGCTAGTTAAGGCCGTTGCAGAGCCGGCCAAGCCGGCAAAACCCGCCGACAGCGCCAAACAAACCTATTTCGTGCAATACGGCGCGTTTACCGAAATGAAAAATGCCAAGCAGCGTCAAGCCGATCTGAAGGCTAAGGGTGTGAACACGTTTACCGAGGTGGTCAAAACTACCGCCGGAGACAAGATTCGCGTACGCAGCGGGCCGTATGCCGCGCGCGAGCAGGCGGATAAAGTGCGTGAGAAGGTTAAGCCGATCGACAGCAAGCTGGTGGTGATGGGCAATAACGGCTAACGGTCATGACCGTTTTCGACTATGCGGTTTTAATCGTGATCGGCGTGTCGATATTGTTGAGTGTGATGCGCGGTTTTTTGCGCGAGGTGATGGCGCTGTTGTCTTGGGTGGTGGCGTTCTGGATAGCGAACCTGTATACCGCGCAATTCGCGCCGATGCTGCCGGCGAGTATTCCGACCCCTGAGCTGCGTTTGTTGGCGGCGTTTGTGGCATTGTTCCTGGCAACGCTGTTGGTGATGACCTTGATCAGCATTACCGTTGGGCATTTCCTTAAGGCGATTGGGATCGGGCCTTGGGATCGGGCACTGGGCGCCGTATTTGGATTCGCGCGCGGCATGCTGATGGTGTTGGTGCTGGTTTTATTGGCCGGCCTGACCAGCCTGCCGAAGGCGCCGATGTGGAAGAATGCCATGTTCAGCTCACCGTTGGAGACGCTGGTCATGCACTTCAAGCCGTGGCTTCCGGCCGAATTGGCCAAACGATTGAATTATAGTTAGGGATCATCATGTGCGGCATTCTTGGCGTCGTTGCGACGAGCCCCGTTAACCAGTTGCTGTATGACGGCTTGCAACTGCTGCAGCACCGCGGTCAGGACGCGGCGGGTATCGTCACCTCGGAAGGGCGCACCTTCCATATGCACAAAGGCAGTGGCATGGTGCGTGACGTGTTTCGCACCCGCAATATGCGCGAGCTTGAAGGATTGATGGGCATAGCGCATGTGCGCTATCCCACTGCGGGGTGTGCCGATTCCTCCGCCGAAGCGCAGCCGTTTTATGTCAATTCACCCTATGGCATCGTGCTGGCCCACAACGGCAATCTGACCAATGCCGCAGAATTAACCCAGGATCTTTATCGTCAAGACCTGCGCCACGTCAACACCCATTCCGATTCCGAAGTGCTGCTCAACGTTCTGGCGCATGAGCTGCAAGCGAACACCGTCAACCATAAGCTGGACGTTGCCAATATTTTTGCCGCCGTGGCGGGCGTACATCGGCGCTGTCGCGGCGCTTATGCGGTGGTGGCGATGATTTCAGGCTATGGCTTGCTCGCTTTTCGTGATCCATTCGGTATTCGCCCATTGGTGATAGGGCGCAATGAGACGGAGAAGGGCGTGGAATATTTGATCGCATCAGAGAGCGTGTCACTCGATGCGATGGGCTTCAAACTGCTGCGCGATGTTGCGCCGGGCGAGGCGGTATTCATTGACGATCAAAGCAACTTTTACAGCCAACAGTGCGCGCAGGGCGCGAAGCTCAATCCGTGCATTTTCGAATACGTGTATTTTGCGCGGCCGGATTCGGTGATCGATGGCATCTCCGTGTACGCGAGCCGCTTGCGCATGGGCGAGCGCTTGGCGGATAAAATTCAGCAGCAATTCTCCCACCTCGCTATTGATGTGGTGATCCCGATCCCCGACACCAGCCGTCCGAGCGCGCTGCAACTGGCGAATAAACTCGGTCTGACTTACCGCGAGGGCTTCATCAAAAACCGCTACATCGGCCGCACCTTTATCATGCCGGGGCAGGCGATACGCGGAAAATCCGTACGTCAAAAGTTGAATGCCATGGCGGTTGAGTTCAAGGGCAAGAATGTGCTGCTGGTGGACGACTCCATCGTGCGCGGCACCACCAGCAAGCAAATCGTGCAAATGGCGCGCGAGGCGGGGGCACGTAAAGTGTTCTTCGCATCCGCCGCACCGCCGGTGCGCTTCCCCAATGTATACGGCATCGACATGCCGACCCGCGCTGAACTGCTCGCCAACGGGCGCACCGACGAACAAATTTGCCGCGAGATCGGCGCCGATGCTTTGATTTACCAAGATCTTGATGCCTTGATCGAAGCGGTGCGTGAAGGCAACCCAGAGATTCAGGAGTTCGACACCTCGTGCTTCAACGGGCAATACGTCACCGGCGACGTGACGCCGGCGTATCTGGACCGGTTGGAACATCAGCGCGAGACTGCGAGCGAAGGCGATGGCGGTACGTCGCGCCAGCTTGATCTAAATTTGCGGAGCGCTTGACGCAGTGGATTTTGTCGCGTAATTTACAAAGCTTGATTGCGCCGATTTGATTCAGCTTGCGGGCGCGTAAAAAATACAGCTAAAGTGAGGGAAACCCGGTTTAGCTTACGCTGCCCGGGTTTTTTTATGCCTAGGCTTTTCGCAAGCACTGGATGGGGCCGTCGAATTTAAAAGGATAAGACCATGACTGAAAAATACGATCTCGACACCCTTGCGGTGCGCGCGGGCACGCACCGCAGCCAGTTCAATGAGCATTCCGAAGCGCTATATCTCACTTCAAGTTTTGTGTTTGATTCCGCCGAACAGGCGGCGAAGCGCTTTATCGGCGAGGAGCCGGGCAACATCTACGCCCGCTTCACCAACCCCACGGTGACCGCATTCCAAGAGCGGCTGGCCGCGCTGGAAGGCGCTGAATTTTGCGTGGCGACTTCCTCCGGCATGTCCGCCATCCTGGCTTGTGCAATGGGTTTGCTCTCGGCGGGCGATCATATCGTGGCCTCGCGCGCGATTTTCGGTTCGACCGTGCAGTTGTTCGGCAATATTCTGAAGCGCTTTGGTGTCGAGACGACGTTTGTGTCACCGACCGATGTAGGCGAGTGGGAGGCAGCATGCCGGCCTAACACCAAGCTGTTTTTCGCCGAGACGCCCTCCAATCCCTTGACCGAGGTGTGCGATATTGCCGCCCTAGCCGAGATCGCGCATCGCCATGGTGCGTGGCTGGCGGTGGACAATTGTTTTTGCACGCCGATGTTGCAACGGCCGCTGGATTTGGGTGCGGATATCGTGATCCATTCCGCGACCAAATATCTCGATGGCCAGGGCCGCGTGTTGGGTGGCGCGGTGCTGGGCAGCAAAGCGTTGATGGAAGGCGTGTATCAATTTTT
>JAUXTZ010000236.1 GCA_030681095.1 Burkholderiales bacterium | reverse complement strand
TGACGATCGAGCGCGGCGAAGTATTCGCCATCGCCGGCGCCAGCGGTTGCGGCAAATCCACCTTGTTGCGCGAGATCGTGATGCTGATGCCGCTGTATGATGGCCATATCCGCGTGTTGGGCCACGATATTGCGCACATTGGCGCAGCGGAGGCAGCCCGTCTGCGCCGGCGCTGGGCCATGATGTTCCAAGGCGGCGCCTTGTTTTCCGGCCTGACCGTGGCCGAGAATGTGGCGCTGCCCTTGCGCGAGCACACCGACCTTACGCCGGATGACATCGTGGAGCTGGCGCATATCAAGATCGCGCTGGCCGGCCTGCCCCCCGACGCAGCCAACAAGTTTCCGCGCGAGCTATCCGGCGGGCTGAAGAAACGGGCAGCGCTGGCGCGCGCCATCGCGCTCGACCCGGAGCTGCTGTTTCTCGACGAACCCTCGGCCGGGCTCGATCCTTTGGCGGCGAGCGGCTTGGATGAATTAGTATTGAGCTTGAAGGAATCGCTCAAACTCACCATCATTATCGTGACGCATGATTTGGATATGTTGTGGCGTGTCACCGACCGCGTCGCGATCTTGGGCGACCACCGCGTGGTCGGGCTGGGCACGATGCCGGCATTGGCCGAATCGCCGCACCCCTTGGTGCGGGAATATTTTCACGGTCCGCGCGGGCGGGCCGTAGGGGTGTTGCATGGAAACCAAGGTTAATTACACCATCGTTGGCGTGTTCGTGCTGCTGTTGGGCGGGGCGCTGCTCGGCGTTGCCTTTTGGTTGTCTGCCGGCGGCCAGTTTCAGCGCGATCAGCAAAGATATCACGCCTATTTTGACGAGTCGGTTGCGGGCCTCAACCGCAATGCCCCGGTACGCTATCGCGGGGTAGAAGTGGGGCGCGTCGTCGAGATTGCGCTGGCGCCCGATCAGAGCGGTCGCGTGCAGGTTCTCATGAAAATCAACCGCGACACCCCGATCAAGGTAGACACGATCGCAAAGCTTAAAATGCAGGGGCTGACCGGGCTCGCTTCGCTCGAGCTTTCCGGCGGCAGCGCGCAAGCCAAACTGCTGACCAAGAGTAAAGATCAGGAATATCCGGTCATTCCCACCCAGCCCTCATTTCTCAAACAGCTCGATACCGCCGTCAGCGGTTTGATGAGCAATCTGACCGAGACCAGCGAGAACATCAATGCGCTCACCGACGCCGAGATGCGCAAATCGGTCAAGCGTATATTGGCCAACGTGGAAACCGTCACCCAAATGCTGGCTGAACAAAAACCGGCCATCGAAGCAGTGCTGAAAAATACTGGGCGCACGCTCGATAGCAGCGCCCATGCGGCAGAGGAAGTCGGCAAGCTCGCCAAGCGCCTGAACCAAACCGCCGGCATGATGGAAACCATGGTCACCGATATTTCTGTCGCCAGCCGCAGCGTGCGCGCCACCTTGGACGATACGCGCCAACCGCTGCGTGATCTTTCCGGGCAGACCTTGCCGGAGTTGAATGCCTTAGCGGCGGAGATGCGCGAATTGGCGGTGACCATGAAACGGGTCGGCGCTGAAATCGAACAACAACCGGAGATGCTGATTTTCGGTCGCGGCCAACCACGACCGGGGCCGGGGGAGTAAAAAAGCAGGCGTCGGGCGTCAGGATTCAGGCGTCAGAAAAAATTGAAGTGGGGGGTGAGCGATGTGGAAATGGGTAAGTGGAATTAGTCTGATCGGCCTGGTGCTGCTGGCTGCGTGCGTTGGCCCGCAGAGCAAGCAAGCGGATACGGCTACCTACCTGCTGAGTGCGACATTGCCGGCGAAATCGGTCAGTGCAAAATCGGCGCTCACTTTATTGGTCACGCCGACGCGCGCGCATCCTGGCTTCGATACGCCGCGCATGGCCTATGTGCGTGAAGCGAATCGCATCGAGTATTACGCCTACCATCGCTGGGTGGAAACGCCGGCGCGCATGCTTACGCCCTTGATCGCACAAGCGTTGGAGTCCGGTGGCGCATTCGGTGCGGTGGTGCAATCACCTGCTTCGGTGCGAGCAAACCTGCGCTTGGATACCGAGTTGGTGAGTTTGATGCAAGATTTCACGCAGCAGCCGAGCCGGGTGCGCTTGGCTGTGCGTGCGCAGCTGGTTGATGCTGGCAGCGGCATGGTGATCGCCACGCGCACATTTGAAGCCCAAACCAGCGCGCCTGTCGAGGCGGCGCAAGGCGGGGCCGCGGCTGCGAATCGCGCCACCGCAGAGATATTATCCAAGCTAAACGATTGGTGTGCGGCGGTGGCGAAATGACGCAACAGACGCTGGCGCGGGCCGTTGAACACCATCGCGCGGGCGAGCTGGCGCAAGCCGAACAGTATTACCGTGAAGTGTTGCAACGCGAACCGCAGCACCCCGATGCGTTGCATTTACTCGGTTTGATCGCGCACCAGCGCGGCCAGCATCAAGAGGCGATCGATCTGATCAATCAAGCGCTCAAGAAAAATAATCGCGATATCCATTTTTATATTCATCTCGGTCAAGCTTATCGCCAAGCCAAGCGGCTGGAGGAATCGGTTCAGGCATTCAAGAAAGCCCTCAAGCTACAGCCGCAAAATGCCGAGGCGCATCATGAGTTTGGCTTGGCGCTGGCGGATAGCGGCAAGCATGAAGAAGCGTTGGCGGAATACGAGCGCGCCATGAAACTCGATCCGCACAATCCGTTCGCGCCATTGAATGCGGGTAATAGCTGCCACCTGCTCGGCGACTTCGAGCGCGCATTGCCCTACTATCGGCAGGTGTTGGAGCGCGCCCCCCAATTTGCCGAAGGCTATAACAACCTCGGCTCTACGTTGTTTCAACTCGGGCGCATCGAAGAAGCCCGACCACAAATTGAAAAAGCGCTTGAACTCAAACCGGACTATGCCGAGGCACTGGTTAATCACGCTAACATCCTACGTCAAGACCATCGCTTCGACGCGGCGCTGGCGTGCCTCGACCGCGCGCTTGAGCTCAAACCCGATTTTCTGCTGGCGTTGTTCAACAAGGCCAACGCCCTGGCGGAATCGGGTCGGCACGCGGAGTCGGTACCCTTTTACGATCAAGTGCTGGCGCTGCAACCCGATTACCCTGAAGCGCTGAGCAACAAGGCGGCGGTGATGGGCGATCTGCAACACCCCGAAGAAGCGGTCGAGCTCGCGCGGCAAGCGGTGAAAAAAAATCCGAATTTCGCCGAAGGTTACAACAATCTGGGCGCCAACTTGTTGCAGCTCGGTCGGATACAGGATGCGTTTTTGGCTTTTCAACGCGCGATGAGCCTGAAGCCCAGCTATGAATCGCCTTATCTCAATATAGCCAAGCTGCTGTGGTCGGTGGGCGATGCCCCCGAAGCGATGCGCTATCTCGGGCTATTGCTCGACATGAATCCGGGGCATGAAGAGGCGAAGCGTTGCAAACTGCTATTTGAACTTTACGTCTATCAAGAGCAGCCATTGCCGCCACGCGCGCCGATTTCGTTCGGCGCACCCAGCGCCAAACAACGCTTTGCACAGCGCAAAGACCCGCACAAAAAAATCCGCATTGGCTATATCTCTTCCGATTTTCGCCTACATCCGGTCGGGCGCAACATCTGGCCGGTGTTGGAAGGGCATGACTGCGGCCAGTTTGAACTGTATCTCTATAGCGCGGTGCATCAACCGGACGCACTCACCGAGCGCTTTAAGGAAATCGCGGGTCGTTATCAGTCCGTGCTCGGTATGACCGACGAACAAATTGCCGATCTGATTCGACGCGATGAAGTGGATATTTTGGTGATACTCGCCGCGCGCTTCGACAACAACAAACCCCTGGTCGCCGCTTACCGCGCCGCACCCGTGCAAGTGAGCTTCCATGATCCGGCATCGAGCTATCTGGCCGACATGGATTACCTCATCACCGACATTACGATGAATCCGCCCGATACCCAAGAATGGTTCACGGAAAAGCTGGTGCGCCTGCCGACGTTTTATTTGCACCTGCCGCTGAACGATGCGCCACCGACCCTACCGCCCCCCGCCTTGGGGCGCGGTTATACCACCTTCGGCTGCTTCAACAACGTGGCCAAGCTCAACCCGCAAAGCGTGTTCATCTGGTCAGAAGTGCTGAAAGCGGTGCCGGATTCGCGCCTGGTATTGAAATACAAAGATATGTTCAACGAACCCTTTGTGCATGCGCATTACATGGATATGTTCGCGCATTACGGCATCCCCGCCGAACGGGTGCAGCTCCTCACTGAGCAGTTGAGTTTTGTCGAACACTTGGCGGCCTATCGCGACATCGATATCGCGCTCGATCCCTTTCCCTTCAACGGCTCCACCACCACGTTCGAAGCCCTATGGATGGGCATCCCTGTGGTCACCTTAGCCGGCCATTCCATGGTCGCGCGCTGGGGCGCCTCCATGCTGCGCCGCGTCGGACTGTCGAGCTTGGTGGCGCAACTGCCGGGGGACTATGTGCAAATCGCCGCGCGCCTCGCCGCCGACCTGCCGCGCCTCACCGCCATGCGCGCCGACTTGCGCAACCAAGTCGCCCAGTCGCCGCTTTGCGATCACCGTCGCCGCGCGAAACAGTTGGATCGGGTGTTTAAATACATGTGGCGCGCGTGGTGCGCGCAGGATTGATGTTTGAAACCACGAATGAACAGCGCGTAGCCTACCCTCCGGGGTACGAATATAATTGGGTGCAATAGGGTTAAAGGGGTTGCCGCATGCTTACGGAAGAAATCGAGAAAATAAAACACCGCATTATCGAGCTGGGTATTGAGCACCGCGATCTAGATGATGCCATCGCCCGCCTCACCGCCGATGCCGAGCCGAATGAACTGCAAATTCGCCGTCTGAAGAAACGCAAATTGTGGTTGAAAGATGAAATGGCGCGCTTGCAGATGCAGATCACACCGGATATCCGGGCATAGCATCGGGGTGTTGTAGCGCCGGCATCCTTGCCGGCATTTAAGCGTTTTTCCATTAGGTATGCGGGGCGGCGTGCCTTCCTTCACCCCCATCCCAACCTTCCCCCTGCCAGGGGGAAGGAGTCTATAGAAAATAATTTCCAGCGCCTGGAATAAATCCCACCAGTAACTGTTTACCCATGCAAGGGCCACTGATAGGCGTGGAGTTTACTCCCCACGTCTGTGCCAACCTGCCCGATCAATCTCGCTTAAAACCCCTTTTATTATTGGAGGAAGATATGTCAATTTTGAATAAGCTTGTATGTGCCAGCGCGCTTGCGCTGACGGTCGGCGTAGCCGTGGCGGACAATGATCGGCACGATGATCGGTCGGCGAATATAACCGTATTTGCACCTGGCGCGGGTGATGTCGCGGGTGTGTCCTCCAGAGGATTCTTGGTAGATCTGGCGGTGGAATTCGAAGGTGATCTCGCTTCGACTGGCGCTTCGTCGGAACTCACCGGCCCAGGCCCGTTGCAGAATGCGGGGCCATTTCCCGGCACCTTCAGTTTAGGCGCTAACAAAGATCATTTCCCCGGCTTGGTTGTCTTGTTGTCTTCTACGGCTGCCAGTGCCACTAACGCTGGCCCTGGCCAGAATGTTTCGAACTTGTTCAACATTATTTCCGTGACCAATCGCACGCCGACGGCTACGGAAATTTGGGGTACCTGGATCATCGGCGCTAAAAATGTATTTGGTGTTGAAGGCCAGATGACGCCCTCGCGTCTCTTTGTCACGGTGGTAGAAGGCTTGGCGCCCGATGTGGTGCTGGACCTCAACGGGGATGGCAAATTCAATGCTAAAGACCTCAAGCTCATGGGGTATAACGTGATCGCCAAAAGCCGTCATGTGGATTTTATCGTGAATGGCTTGCCATAAACCGCTTGTTGCAGCGCTGGGCAGCGCCGGATAATGCAAGAGGCGCTGCTCGGGTGTTTCTGGCGCGGCGCGCTGCTTGACGATTCTTGACCCCATTCGCTTTCCAACCCGGAGACAAACATGAACGAACAACGACGCGATTTTCTGAAGACCACGGCGGCGCTTGCCGCAACGATTGGCATCACGCCCATTAGCGAAGTGCTGGCACAAACCAAGTCGTCGATCGAGTCGCAGGATCGCGTCTTCATCACCAACGAAGATTCCAACACGCTGGTGGTGATTGACCCGCGCACCAATACGGTCGAAACCACCATCAACCTCACCAGTTTCGACGAAGATGCGCGTCCGCCGTTTCGCTTCGTTACGGCGGGGGTGGCGCCGACGCACGCGGCGATGATTCATAAACCGCTTTATCATGGGTGCATCGATGCGCACGGCGCGGTTCCTTCGCCGGATGGGAAGCTGCTGGCGACCAGCGGGCGCGGATCGAGCAATGTTTACCTGATCGACGCGGTCAATAAGCGCGTCATCGGCAACATACCAAACCCTGCGGCAGGGCCGACGACCAATCCGGAGCGCCTATCGAGCGGCATCCTGGTGGGGCGCGAACCGCATGAGCCCACGTTCACGCGTAACGGCCGCGAACTGTGGGTGACGCTGCGCGGTGAAGATCGCATCGCGATTCTGGACGTTGAGCGTGCGCAGAAGCAGGCGGGCGGAAACGATGCCGGCGCAATTTTGCGTTATGTGCCGACGATCAACGGCCCTGCGCAAGTGTGGTTCAATGCCCAGGGCACGCTGGCCTTCGTGGCCAGCCAAAAAGTATCCAAGGTCGATGTGTTTCGCGTCAATACCGATGCGTCCGGCCACTCGCGCCCGGAGCGCATCACCACGCTGGATATTTCGGCGCAGGATAAACCGGGTTTCACTCCCTTCCTCAAAACCAGCCCAGATGGGAGCGAAGTGTGGTTTTCCCACAAGATCGCTGATACCGTCTCCTGCCGTTCGACTAGCGGGGCGTTCGACCTGCTGGATAGCGTGCCGCTCGGCGCAATGTCCCGGCCGAACCATGTCGAGTTTGTCGAGAATCCAAAAGGAAAAGTTGTGTACGCCAGTTTGGCGCGGGTCGATGATGGCGGCCCCGGTGGCGTGGCCTCCAGCCAGATCGCCATCATCGACCGCAGTGCCAAACCCGGTGCGCGCAAGGTGGTGAGCACCTTCTTTACGCAAGCACGCGAGGCGCATGGCGTGTGGACCAACCCCGCAAATGATTTGCTGTATGTGGCGCATGAGCAGGACGAGCTCCCGGGAACGCCCAATGCAGGGCAAACGGTGTGTACGGCGTTCGACGTATCCGATCCATTCAATCCAAAGTTCATCACGCAGATCCCCCTCGGCGCTTTGAAGTTGCCGTCAGGCGAATTGCGCAACAAGAAAAGCATCAACTTGGTGTATGTCCGCCCCGGTTATCGGGGCCAAACGGCATGAAGCATAGAAGCGTTGCATTTCGGTACGTGGGGCGCTAAGTATGGCTGAGCATCAGCATGCGGGCATGCCTATGCATGACGCACCGAAAGTGCCGAGCCAACATGGCACAAGCTTCCAGCGCTTCGCAGCTGAAATGAATGTCGGCATGGCGAAAATGATGTCCGATATGCATGCACCGGGCTATACGGGCGACCCTGATATCGATTTTCTGGCGATGATGATTCCGCATCACGAGGGGGCGGTAGACATGGCGCGCCTGGTGCTTCAGCACGGCAATGATCCCGTGACGCGCAAGCTGGCAGAGGACATTATCGCCAGCCAGCGAGTGGAGATCGAGGGCATGCAACGCCGGCTGGACGATCTCAAGCGCGGTGCAAGTCGCGTCGATCCCGGCGGTTATCCTGCGCTGGGAGGGACGCGTGGCGGTCAGGGCAGGTAAACGGCAATAGGGCGAATGTCAGCGCCAATTAACGGGCGTAGAAATTTTTGCTGCTTTCACCGATACACATGCGCCCGCGTCAGCGGATACGGCAGCGTGCCATTTTCCAGTGGTTTGCCAGCAAGTATTTGAAACAACGACATCCAGCCGCGATCGAAGGCATGGGCCGAGCCGGCCATATAAATTTGCCAGATGCGGTATTTTTCTTCACCGACTAAGGCCTTCGCTTCCACCGCATTTGCTTCGAGCCGGTCCACCCAGTGCCAGAGGGTGCGCGCATAGTGCGGGCGCAGGCATTCCGCATCCCAGCATTCGAGGCCGTGCGTGGAGAGTGATTCGATCACTTGCGACACGTGCACCAACTCGCCGCCGGGGAAAACATATTGCTCGATGAAGTCGCTGATGCCGCTGCCGAGGCCCTCGGTGTCGAGGCCGCTGGAGGTAATGCCATGATTCATGATCAAGCCGCCCGGCTTTAAGAGACGATAAATTTTCGCGAAGTATTTTGGCAGGTTGTGCTGGCCGACGTGTTCGAACATGCCGACTGAGGCGATTTTATCGAATGTTGCATCTTCTGGCACGTCACGGTAGTCCATGAGGTGGACTTGCACGTGGTCCTGTAGGCCACGTAATTGAATTTGTTCCTGCACATAGTCGTGCTGGTTTTGGCTGAGCGTAATACCGGTGGCGCGCACTTGGTAATGCTCGGCCGCCCAAAGAATCAGACCGCCCCAGCCACAGCCAATATCGAGCAGGCGTTCCTCCGGCTTGAGGTCGAGCTTGCGGCAAATGTGGTCGAGCTTCTGTTCTTGCGCGCGCTCCAGCGTGTCGTCGGGGTGCATGAAGTAGGCACAGGAATACACGCGGCGTTGATCCAGCCACAGCGCATAAAACGCGTTGGAGACATCGTAGTGGTGGCTGATATTTTTGCGGTCGGTGGGTTTGGAATGTTTCCACCAGGATAGTGCGCGGCTTTTTTTATCGACGACGACTTCGCTCTCGCACAGGTGCTCACCGAAAGAAATGATGTCGCGCATCCGGCCCGCTAGGTCGATCCCCTGTTCGACATAGCTCTTGGCGAGTTTGCCCAAGCTGGGCACGGCGAGGTTCATCAAGGCCTTGGCGTTATTGATCTTGAGCGTGACATTCGGCTGCTCGGAGAGGCGCAGGGCTTGGCCGTTCCACAATTCAACCGCCACCGGCAAATGATGCCGGCGCAGGCGGTTTTCGACCAGCTTGAGAATTTGGCTTTGTAACATCGTATTCCTCCTCTGATGCACGCCTTTGTGCTGGCGCGTGTTAGCTCAGTATAGGAAACGATTGCTATAAATTTAAGCTATATCTTGCGCCAGCGAGGCGCGCACCGGCTCCGGTAGCGAAGCGATTTCTGAGGTGTACTCCGAGTGATCGACGCCGATGCTGATGGCGGCGCCGGCTTTGATCGCGGCGATACTGGCGGGGTCGAGTTCGAAGCGCAGGAAGTGCACGGCAGAAGTTTTTTCCTCATTTTCGCGCGCCAAGTCTTCGTCGGCGATGGCGTACACCTTGGCCTGCCCCAACGCGCGCACCCAAATTTTGTCCTCGATCCCTTTCAAACGCGTCAACATCACGCGGCGCTCGTCCTCATCCGTGTACTCGATCATCAAGGTGGCTTTCCAGTTGCTGCCATCAGGGATCAGCGGGTTGTAGGCGTCAAGCTCGTCCTGGATGCCGGCTTCCTCAAAAATGCGCTCAGTGCGCAGCATTTCTTGAACCTGGTAGCGCATGGTCAGCTCATCTTCGAAGATGAGAGTGACGTGATCGCCCAAGCAAACGGTGCGTACTTTTTTGTGCGCGATGACTTGCGTGCGTAGGGCGGGGCGCGCCTTGGCGTAGGCTTCTAGTGTCATCAAACTATCGTGGGTGAGTTTCGGCATGGCAGTTCCTTGTTTCGATATGGGTGTCGGCATGGATGCTTGCATGATCATTATTCCTTATGTTGTCCGGCGATCGGACCTTCTTTAAATAGATTGTCTTTGAGCTCATGATCGAGCGCCGGGTCGTGGCGCCGAATCCACTCCAGCACCATAGCGGCATGCTCTTTTTCTTCGTCACGGTTGTGGGCGAGGATGCGCTTCAGTTCGGCATCGCTGCATGCGTCCACGCGCTGGTTGTACCAGTCCACCGCTTCCAGCTCTTCCATCAGCGAGACAATGGCGCGGTGCATGTCCATGGTCGCGGCGGAGAGTTTTTCAATGGGTTCGTGATAGCCTTCATTTGCCATGCGATTTCTCCTCTTAGAGTCCGTAAGCGATGCGAATTAAAGTGATCGGGTGTTCCTTCTGCGCTGTGGTGCCTGCGCCCATGCCTTGCATGATGTGGCGGCCGGCGATAGCGCAATCGGAGCTGATGTAATCCGGTTCGTTATTGGCCATCGCCTTGAACACCGGTTTGCCGATCTTCATCGAGTTAGCAAAGAACTCGGATTTCACGCCCCAAGTGCCATCGTGGCCGGAGCAGCGCTCCACCGTGTTGACTTGCGTATCCGGCACCAATTGCAGCATCTCGCGGGTTTTTTGTCCCATGTTCTGCACGCGCAAATGGCACGCGATGTGATAAGAAACCTTACCCAGCTTTTGCGGAAAGTCGGTCTTTAGGAGACCATCGACCTTGCGCGCGATCATGTACTCGAACGGATCCCACATCGCTTCTGCTACCAAGGCCACATCTGCATCGTTCGGGAACATCAAGGGCAATTCCTGTTTATACATCAGCGTGCAGGACGGCACGGCGCTGAGAATCGCATAACCCTCGCGCGCCATTTTGGCGAGTTGTGGGATGTTGATGTCTTTGAGCTTCTCCACTGCATCGAGATCGCCCAATTCCAGTTTGGGCATGCCGCAGCAGGCTTCTTTCTCTACCAGTCGCGCGGGAATCTCATTGTGCGCGAGGATTTTCAATAGGTCGTGGCCGATACCGGGCTCGTTGTAATTCACATAACAGGTGGAATAAATCGCCACCTTGCCAGGCGTGCGCTGCCCGGCTTTTACTGGGAAGTTGTCCTTGAGTTCGGCATTGGGACGGAATGTCGCGCTGGCGTATTCCGGCAAGACGCGGTCTTTGTGTATGCCCAGCACACTGTCCATCACGGCGCGCGCGGCAGGGGTTTTGTTCAGCGCGTTCACGGTTTGCACCACCACCGGGATCGTCGCCAGTTTGCCCAGCATGTCGGTGCTGGAGAGCAGCTTATCGCGGAATTTGGTTTCACCTTTTTTGTACTTGACCGCTTTCGCGCGCAGCATCAGGTGCGGGAAATCGATCGCCCACTCATGCGGCGGCACATACGGGCATTTGGTCATAAAGCACAAGTCGCACAGATAACATTGATCGACGACTTGCCAGTAATCTTCGGTTTTCACCCCATCCACTTCCTGCGTGGGGGAGTTGTCCACCAGATCGAACAGGGTGGGAAACGACGTGCAGAGACTTACGCAACGGCGGCAGCCATGGCAAGCATCGAATACCCGGTGCAACTCTTGATTGAGCGCGGCCTCATTCCAGAAGCTCGGGTTTTTCCAATCTAATGCATGCCGCTTGGGCGCTTCGAGACTTCCTTCACGCGCAGTCATTGCATTGCCTTTCGTGTTGGGTGGATAAGATACTTCCGCTCCAAGCGGAGCGGAAGTGGGAGTCACTTAGAGCGATTAACTGCCTAGGGTGTCAAATGCCTTCTGGAAGCGGTTGGCGTGCGAGCGTTCTGCTTTGGCCAACGTTTCGAACCAATCGGCGATCTCGTCGAAACCCTCGTCGCGCGCGGATTTCGCCATGCCTGGGTACATATCGGTGTACTCGTGCGTTTCGCCGGCGATCGCAGCTTTCAGGTTGTCGCCCGTGGGGCCGATCGGCAGGCCGGTGGCAGGGTCGCCCACGGCTTCCATGTATTCCAGATGGCCGTGCGCGTGGCCAGTTTCGCCTTCCGCGGTGGAGCGGAACACGGCAGCAACATCGTTATAGCCTTCCACGTCTGCTTTTGCTGCAAAGTACAGATAACGGCGATTGGCTTGGGATTCGCCAGCAAATGCTGCTTTCAGGTTGTCGAAGGTTTTCGAGCCTTTTAGTTCCATCACGGTCTCCTTGTAAAGTTGATGGGGGTGGTAAACAACATAAAACAGTTAGACTTATTCCAAACTGTAAACAAAGTATAGATATAGCATGGGTATGCTGTCAAGGGGGCAAAAGCATGCTACTTAGAGGTGGGGCGGAGGGAGCGCGGAGAAATCGAAGAAATTATTTCCTTAGGCTTTACCGCGTGCTCCCTGTTCCTAGTATGCCAGGGTTATGCCAGCCTGCCGAAATGCAAAAAAGCTTGCTCGATTTCGGCGAAAGACTGAGCGATCGGTGTGGTGATGATTTCCATACCGAGCTGGCGCGCGATGCGCGAGGCGGAAAATAGTCCGCGCACCATTTCTCGACCATCCACCGTATCCACCACCAGCGCATGCTGCCGGCCGCAGCGTTGTAGGGTTGAGACAATGTGACCGATGCGCGCGGCGAGCACATCGGATAGCTTTAACACCTCCAACCGTTCGCGCGGCGTCATGATGTCGGCCACCAAAATCTCGCGATGGACACCCCCTTGGCGTTCAATGAATTGCAGCGGTTTCTCACCTAGCAGGTCGCTGGCGGTAACCAATCCCACCAATGCTCCCTCGCTATCTAGCACGAAGAGCATCCGTACGCCGCGCCGCCGCATACGCTCTTCAGCCACCTCAATGCGCGTGTCGGGCGTGATGGTGACAGCTGTCGTGGTTCTTAGATCGGTCATGACATCTACCGCCGGGTGATTCGTTTTTAGGTGACAGGTTTGTTGTAAATCAGGTTGGGACAAATCTGCCCCGGGTGCGAGAGCATGCAATTGCAAGGATGTGTAATCACTCAGCATAGCGGTTCCTTTCAACAGATTGGGCTTAAAGCCTATCTGCTTAATACTAGAACATGCGGCTAGATTGGCAACCACTCACTACTGGGGATCGGTGTGCTAAGAATTTACAAGGGCATCGGCTGCGCGTCAGCCAAGCGCAGCCAGCCGCGCACGATGCGATACAGCACCCAAATCCCGGTCACTACGCCGATGACCCAGGCGGCGGGGATGCCGACGATCGTCAAGCTCAGCAAAATCATTACGATCAGCCATAGCAAGGCGAACCAGAAGGTGCGGATTTGCCAGCGAAAGTGGGATTGCAGATAAGAGTCGTAAGCCTCGTCGCGCTTGAGGTAATTCAGAATCACCGCGATGATCGACGGCCAGCCGGTGAGAAACGCCGTCACGATAAAAGCTGAACTGAGTAAGCCGGTCACCGCGCTGAACGCATGCAGCCCATAAATGACATGAGTGAGCGTGACCAGGCTATCTCGGGGCGCGGCGGGGTTGGGGGGCGTGTTCACGAGGGTGGTCTAAGTGTTTTCTGCGGAGCGCAAACGAGTGCGCTGATCGCGGTCGAGGTAAGTCACCAATTCATTCAGCGCCAAGCGATAGACATCGCGCTTGAATTCGATCACCGACTCCAGGGGCACCCAGTACTCGCTCCAACGCCAAGCGTCGAATTCAGGATGACCGCTTGCGCGCAAGCTCACATCGCAGTCACGCCCCACCAAGCGCAGCAAGAACCAGATTTGCTTCTGGCCTTTATAGCTGCTGCGCCACTCACGCTTGATCCAATGCGTCGGCACCTCGTAACGCAACCAGTTTTTAGTGCGGCCCAGGATATGCACATGATGGGACTGTAAGCCCACCTCTTCATGCAACTCCCGGTACATGGCCTGTTCAGGGGATTCCCCCTTATCAATGCCACCCTGCGGGAATTGCCAGGAATGTTCGCGTATCCGTTTGCCCCAGAAAACCTCGTTTTTTGCGTTGCACAAGATGATGCCGACATTGGGTCGATACCCATCGCGGTCGATCATTCTCGATCCTTCAATTTGTTAATTGCCACCATTGTTTCATATTTCAAATGGCAAATACAAGGTGCGCGGAGCGGGGTTGGCGATCGGGTACAATAGGGTTTTCATTCAAACTGTTAGAACAAGTCCATGCCCGTTAACTTCACACCCACCGCGCGTGAAAAATTACTGCCCATCAAAGGGGTTTCACTGGGGATTACCGAAGCTAATATCAAGAAACCGGGGCGCAAAGATTTGCTGGTGATGGTGGTAGACGAGGGCGCTGCCGTGACCGCCGTTTTCACCCAAAACCGCTTTTGTGCGGCGCCGGTGATCGTGGCGCGAGCACATCTCGAATCCGTGCAGCCGATCCGCGCGCTGGTAATCAATACCGGTAATGCCAATGCCGGCACGGGCGAGGATGGTCTGACCCGTGCCGGATCAGTGTGTCGTGAGTTGTCGGCGCTGCTCGCGTGCAAACCAGAGCAGGTGTTGCCGTTTTCTACCGGCGTGATCATGGAGCCGCTACCTGTAGAGAAAATTCTGGCTGGACTGCCGAGTTGTGTGAATAACTTGGGCAAAGCTGACTGGTACGATGCGGCGCAAGCGATCATGACCACGGATATCGTACCGAAAGCTTTTTCTCGGCAAGTGACGGTGAATGGACAAACTGCCACCATCACCGGCATCGCCAAGGGCTCAGGCATGATCCACCCGAATATGGCGACTATGCTCGGCTATATCGCGACCGATGCCGCCGTGACACAAGATGCGCTGCAAGCGATGCTGCATCATGCCGTGGCGCATTCCTTCAACTGCATCACCGTAGATGGGGATACCTCAACCAACGATGCGTGTGTATTGATCGCCACTGGACAAGGTGGGGCGCGCGTTTCCAGCGCCAGCGGCGACGATTTCTTAACCTTGCGCGACGCGGTAACCGAAGTGGCGGCGAGCTTGGCGCAAGCCATCGTGCGCGACGGCGAGGGCGCGACCAAATTCATGACGATTCAGATAGAAGGCGGCAAATCCGCAGCCGAGTGCCGCACGGTCGCGTATGCAATCGCGCATTCGCCGCTGGTCAAAACCGCATTTTTCGCCTCGGACCCGAATCTGGGCCGCATCCTGGCCGCGATCGGCTATGCGGGCATCCATGATCTCGATGTGGCCAAGCTTCAGTTGTATCTCGGCGATGTCCTGGTCGCGGAAAAGGGTGGTCGCGCCAGCGCCTATCGCGAAGAAGATGGCCAGCGCGTGATGCAACAAGCGGAAATTCTGGTGCGTGTATTGCTGCATCGCGGTGAAGTTGCGGCGACCGTTTGGACCTGCGATTTTTCTTACGATTATGTGAAGATCAATGCGGAATATCGAAGCTGATTTAATTGCGCGCGTTGCGGGGCTGATTGATCGTCTCGAAACGTTAATGCCCGCACCTGCCGCGGCGCCGGATTGGAAAGCCGCTATCGCCTACCGCTGGCGCAATCAAAATGGTCGTGGCTTTTTGAAGCCCGTGCCGCATCCGCACCGCATTCGCTTGGCCGATCTGCGCGGCGTGGATGAGCAAAAGAAAATCATCGAGCGCAACACGCGCCAATTTGTCGCGGGGCAACCTGCGAATAATGTGCTGCTATCGGGCGCGCGCGGCACGGGCAAATCCTCCTTGGTCAAAGCGGTGCTGAGTCAATTTGCTTCCAAAGGCCTACGTCTGATTGAAGTGGAAAAGCACGATCTGGGCGATTTGCCCGATATCGTGGATCTGATTTATGGCCGGCCCGAGCGCTTTATTTTATTTTGCGACGATCTTTCTTTCGGCGCGGATGAGCCGGGCTATCAGGCCTTGAAGGCGATTCTCGACGGCTCGATTGCCTCTACGTCGGATAATTTGTTGGTCTACGCCACCTCCAATCGCCGGCATCTGATGCCGGAATACATGGAAGAAAATCTCAGTACGCGCCATGTGGGGCACGAAGTGCATCCGGACGAAGCGGTGGAAGAAAAGGTTTCGCTCTCCGAGCGCTTCGGCGTTTGGTTGTCGTTCTATCCTTTTGATCAAGACGCCTATCTCGCTATCGCCGACTACTGGGTGGCGCAGCTCGGCGGGTCGCTGCGCGATGCGGAACAACGCCAGCATGCCGCACTGCAATGGGCACTATTGCGCGGCTCGCGCAGTGGCCGCGTGGCCTGGCAATTCGCGCGTGATTGGGTCGGTAGCCACGCGATCCCGCAGCGTAGCAAACGCGCCTGATGTCGCTTAGCAGTGAAACCAAAATCACTGACGTCGCGGTTGCCATCATCACGCGCCCCGACGGTTACTTTTTGCTGGCGCGCCGCCCCGAAGGCAAGCCCTACGCCGGCTATTGGGAATTCCCAGGGGGCAAAGTCGAGCTGAATGAGCGCGTGGCCGATGCCTTAGCACGCGAGGTGAAGGAGGAGCTGGGGATAGCCGTGACCAACGCTTATCCTTGGGTAACGCAGGTATTCACCTATCCGCATGCGAAGGTCAAATTGCATTTTTACCGCGTCATGGCCTGGCAAGGTGAGCCGCATCCGCATGAAGGGCAGGTGTTTTCTTGGGAACGCGCGGAGTCGGTGAGTGTTGAGCCAGTACTGCCTGCCAACGGTCCCATTTTGCGCGGCCTATCTTTGCCGTCAGTGATGGGCGTGAGCCAAGCGGCCGAGTTGGGCATCGAGCCTTTTCTGACTAAGTTGGAGGCGGCACTAAAGCGTGGTTTGCGCTTGATCCAATTGCGCGAGAAACACATG
>JAUXTZ010000230.1 GCA_030681095.1 Burkholderiales bacterium | reverse complement strand
AGCCGCTAATTCAATTTCGAATCAGAGAGATGGGTAAGCGGCACCGTTACAGGCCATTATCCCAACAAACAGAATGTAATTGAGCCGTTTACAAACTTCCAGTCTGCGTCTGCGAGTGCTGCTGCTTATTTCCGCTGCCGTGCTGCCTTGGCTATGGGTCGCGGTGGACCATGCTTTCAGCGATCGGGAACTTGCGGTCGAAGCATCGCAGCGGGACATGTTGTATCTCGCCCAAATTCTTTCCAGCGGGCAACGCGAAGTCATTGCCGGTGCGCAGGGATTTCTGCAAGTCCTCGCGGCCTTGCCGGAGGTGGCCGAGGGCACCTCGGCACGCTGCCAGGCGCGGATGAAAAACGCGCACCTGAACAGCCGAGGCTATGCCAACATCGGCGTCACAGATGGCAACGGGATGCTGCTATGCGATGCTCTGAACAGCGCCCCGGTGAATTCCGCCGACCGCAGGTGGTTTCGGGAGGCAGTCCGTTTGCGGCATTTTGCGGTTGGCGACTACAACATCGGCCGCCTCAGCGGCCGACCCGTGCTGGTGGTTGCAACACCCATCCCAGAAGGAACGCCGCAACCTTCGCGGGTTATTTTTGTTGCGATTGATGTGGGCTGGCTGGAGCGTCTGCTGGACGAGGCGAAATTACCCGTTGGCATGATGTTCAGCATCATGGATGCGCAAGGCGTGGTGTTGGCCCGGTTTCCTCAGGAGGCCGGTCGAGTGGGCAAGCCGAACCCTATTCCAGAGATTACCCAAGCCATTCGCGCCGGTGGTGCCAGCGATGGCATCGGCGCGGGGGGAAAAGACCATCTGTTCGCCTTTGATCGGGCGCTGGGCAGCGCCGGCGGCGGGGCGGTGTACGTGAGCGCCAGCATACCCAAATCCCAAGTGCTGGCGCAGAACAATCGTATCCTGCTGCGTCAGCTCGCGGTGCTGGGCCTGCTCACTGCGGCCATCTTCGTCTTCGCGTGGTTTGCCACGGGCATAGTGGTGCAACGGCGCATTCGCTTGTTGATTGAAGCCGCGCATCAATTCGCACGCGGCGACCTGACGATCCGCACGACCGTTGGGCGCGGCGCGGGTGAGTTGATTCAGCTTGAGCGCGCTTTTAATGACATGGCGGGATCGGTCGAGCGCGCTTTCAATCAAAACGAAAAAGTCATGCAAGTGGCCACGGAATCGATCATCGTGGCCGATAGCCACGGCATCATCGTCAAAGTGAATGCCTTCACCGAAAAGCTGTTCGGATACCAGCGCGACGAATTGCTGGGGCAATCGATCCAAGTGTTGGTGCCGGTGCATCTGCGCGAGGTGCATCTTAACCATATGGCGCGTTACCAAGCGCAGCCGGAAGTCCGTTCGATGAGCGCGCGCCAGAATCTCACCGCGCTGTGCAAAGATGGCTCGGAGATTCCGGTGAACATCAGTTTGGGGCCCTTGGTGACTGAAGAAGGGCGATTCACCATCGCTGCGGTGCGCGATATCCGGGAAACCAAGGCCTATGAAGCGCGCATTTTGCACCAGGCCACGCATGATGCGCTGACCGGGCTGCCCAACCGGGTGATGTTTCTTGATTTGTTGAACCGCGCCATGATTCAGGCGCAGCGGGAGGAGTGCCTGCTCGCCGTCGTTTTTCTCGACCTGGATGGGTTCAAGAATATCAACGATACCCTGGGCCATGACTGGGGCGACCAATTGCTCAAGGAGATCGCGCAGCGGATTAGCGCAGCCATGCGCCGCAACGATGTGGTGGCGCGTCAGGGTGGAGATGAATTCACGATCATGCTGCAAGGCGTCAAGCATGTGGACGATGTGCTTGCCGTGTTGCGCAAAATATTGACTGCGGTGAGTGAGCCGATCCATCTGCGGGAAAAGGAATTACACGTGACCGCCAGCCTCGGCGTCACGATATTCCCGCTGGACGATACCGATGCGGAGCATTTATTGCGCAATGCCGATACCGCCATGTATCGCGCGAAAGATGCGGGGCGTAATGGCTTCCAGTTTTATACCGCCGAGATGAATGCTCAGGCGCAAGAACGTTTGGCGATTGAAACTGATTTACGCCGCGCCATCGCGCAGCAGGAGTTCGTGCTGCATTTTCAGCCGCAGGTGGATATAGCGAGCGGCCGCATCATCGGCGCCGAAGCGCTGCTGCGCTGGAACCACCCGGAAAAAGGCATGATCCAGCCGGCCAAGTTTATCCCGGTCGCCGAGAAATCCGGCTTGATTGTGCCGATTGGCGAGTGGGTGCTGCGCGACGCGTGCCGCCAGTTGCGGGCGTGGCAGTTGTCCGGTTTACCGTCCTTGCGCATCGCGGTCAACCTATCAGCGCGTCAGTTCCGCGAACCCAATTTGCCGCAACGCATCGCCGACATCATGGCGGAATGCGGCCTGCAAGATCGCGGGGTGCTGGAAGTGGAAATTACGGAGAGCCTGCTGATGAAGAACGTGGAGGTCGCGCGCGACATGCTCAAACAACTGTTTGACATGGGCGTGCGCATCTCGGTGGACGATTTCGGCACCGGCTATTCCAGCCTGAGTTATCTCCAGCATTTTTGCTTGCACGCGTTGAAGGTCGATCAATCCTTTGTGCGCGACATCACGAGCGGCGCGGACGGCGCCGTCATCGCCGGCGTGATCGTGGATCTGGCGCACAAGCTCAAACTCAGCGTGATTGCGGAAGGCGTGGAAACCCTGGCCCAGTTAGAGTATCTGGAGCAGATCGGCTGCGACGAAATACAGGGTTTCTATTTCAGCCGCCCACTCCCGGCGCTGGAGTTCGAGGCGCTCGTGCGACAGGGTCGTGCCTTGCGCCAAGTGGCTTGATTTTAAGAAAAGCTATTGAACTACCCACAAGCGCTGCCACCCCGCATGTCCTAGCCGGCGCAGCGTTTCCATATTCTTCTCATAAATATCCGCCGCATCCGGAAAGGCCGCGACGGCACGCTCAATGCTTGATTCGCGCAATAGATGCAAGGTCGGATAGGGCGCGCGGTTGGTG
>JAUXTZ010000222.1 GCA_030681095.1 Burkholderiales bacterium | reverse complement strand
GGCCGCTGCGCTTGATCAAGCCGGTTATCCCAAGAGCAATCCTTTTGCACCGGGGCAGCAGCCGAAGCCGACCGAGCCAGGCAAAGCTGAAACACCACCCGCCGCCAACGCGCCAGCCAGCCCGAAGCCTGAAGACGGCGGACGCAAAAGCTACTGAACCGGTTTAAATTCATCGTCTTCACTTCGCGCCAGCCGCACCGTGCTGGCGCGAATCGCTAATACCCCAAAAGAAAGTATCAATGCAATGATGATCGCGACTTGGAACGTCAACTCGCTCAAGGTGCGTTTGCCACAGGTGCTGGAATGGCTGGCGCAATATCAGCCCGACGTGTTGTGCCTGCAAGAGATCAAGCAAGAGGACGTGAATTTCCCGCTTGCTGAACTGAACGCCGCCGGCTATCAGGCCAGCTTCTCCGGGCAAAAAACCTACAACGGCGTAGCGATCTTGAGCCTTGCACCGCAGCAGAATGTGCAGGTGGGCATTCCCGAATTCGCGGACCAACAAAAACGCGTCTTAGCCGCCACTGTGGACGGCGTGCGCATCGTGAATGTTTATATCCCCAATGGCCAAAGCGTCGATTCGGATAAATATCAATACAAGCTCGCTTGGCTCAAGGCGCTAACGGCTTGGCTGGAAACCGAGTTGAAAGCGCACCCCCAACTCGCGCTGCTGGGCGATTACAACATCGCGCCAGAAGATCGCGATGTGCATGACCCGCAAGCCTGGGCTGGTCAAGTGCTGTGCTCCGAGCCGGAACGCGCGGCATTTCAAGCGTTAATTCAGCTCGGCCTTCAGGACAGCTTCCGCTTGTTCGAGCAAGCAGAGAAGTCGTTCTCGTGGTGGGATTACCGCATGAACGCCTTTCGCCGCAATATGGGATTGCGCATCGACCATATCCTGATTTCCGCACCACTGTCGCCCGCTTGCAAGGCGGCGCGTATTGACAAAGAAGCGCGCAAAGCAGAGCGACCTTCGGATCACGCGCCGGTGATGACTGAACTGGATATAAAAGTTTAACGATGGATACCCAAGCCAGGCTAGGCACAAAAATAATCCGCGTCTGGGATTGGCCTATCCGTATATTCCATTGGTCGGTGGCAGCGCTATTCTTCATCAGCTGGATCAGCGCCGAAATTGGCGGCAATGCGATGCAATACCACCTATGGTCTGGTTATGCGATTTTGGGCTTGGTGCTGTTTCGTGTCTTATGGGGCTGGGTGGGCAGCGAGACGGCGCGTTTTACGCATTTCATACGGGCTCCCGGTGCGGTGCTGGCCTACGCGCGCGCCTGGTTCAAACCGGGCTACCGTGCCGCGCTTGGGCATAACCCGCTGGGCGGCTGGAGTGTGGCCGCACTATTGTTTGCACTGGCTGTGCAAACGCTAACCGGCTTATTTTCCAACGACGACATTGCGAACGAGGGCCCGCTCTATCATTTGGTGAGCAAGGCCACCAGCGATTCAATTAGCAGGGTGCATGAAGGCGCATTTAATGTGCTGCTGACCTTGGTGGCCTTACATCTTGTCGCTATTGTTTTGTATCGCGTGAAGCATGGTGAGAACCTGGTGAGGCCCATGCTGACGGGTGAGAAAGAGGTGAATGAGAACGTGCCCGAACCTAGACAATCGAGCGGGTGGAGGGCACTAGTATTAGCGATGGTCGTAGCGGGGGTGGTTTATGGAGTAGTGGCCAAGTTGTAGCGTGTGCGCTTGGCTAAATAAAAAACCGCGCCCGAGAGCGCGGTTTTTTATTGTTGAATGCGAAAAATTATTTATTGCGGAAGTTGTCGTGGCAACCTTTGCACACTTTGCCGACTTCACCGAACTGCGCCTTGATGGCGTTCAGGTCGTCACCTTGTGCGGCTTGCGCTAGTTTTGCCGATTCCGCGTTAAGCTTATCGACGCCACCTTTAAATTTGTCCATCGACGTCCAGATTTCCGACTTGGCCTTGGTCTCACCTTTATCGGAACCCTCGATCGTGAAACCTTCTAAAGCCATTTTGTTCAGTGCGGCGAGGTTCACAGCGCGTTTCGCGAATTCGGCTTTATCGTAAGGCTTTTCACCTTTTACCATGGCGCCCATCGCGTTCATATTCCAGCCTTGCGCAGCCATCACACCCTGGCGATATTTAATGGCTTCTTCTGGCTTGGCAGCGAAGGTGGCGGCAGAAAAGGCGAGACCGAGTAGTGTGACGAGAGTGGTGGATGCGAAACGATTCATGTGTATGGTGCCTCCAAATAAAGTGAATGAAAGTGTGGAGTTGCAATATTACATGAAAATGACAAGAGACTAAGATAAACCCTGATTAATACCTGGGTTCATTTGCCAGTGGGCAATAAAAGCAACCACGCCGCAGCAGGCGCAACGCCATACCAAGTCCAACTCCTCGCCGCCTGCAGCGTGATGCGCTGAATCCGCTCATGCACTTCTTCTTCGCGCAGATTCAAGAGTTGGCCGATTGCTTGGTAGTCATCCGGTAGCGCAGCATCGAACCAATTGTTTGCGGAATGGCGCGCCAGGCGGCAGGCAAGCGACACGTTTTTTGAGCGTGCTTGGTTAGCCTGTTCTTCGTCCATCAGTAATTGCAACAGTTTCGGCAAGTGCCAGCGTTCGGCCAGAGCGAGTTGCAGATCCTGCCCGCGAAATCCAAGCACATGTTTTTGTACATCGGCGCTGCGCAATCGTGGATTGGCCTGCATCAAGGCGCGGATTTTAAGCATGGGCTCCGGCGCAAAACACCACATCAATATTTCGGCCAGATCGCGCAACAGCGCGGCAATGACGACTTCATCCGATTCCATGTCATGGCGCAACATCGCCCAATCCTGTGCATACAAGGCGGCATGGCGCGCGCGGCTCATGCTGCGCATCACCCCGAGTAACGCGTCCGGGTGATTTTTCAGCGTGGACTCGACGGTGGGTAGCCGCGCGAAATGGCGAAAGAAGGGCGTGGTGCCGAGCATCATCAACGCGTGTGCAATGGTAGTAATTTCCATCGACTGACGCTTGCTGTGGTGGGTGTGCAGATAGCGCAGCACCTTCAGCGTCATCAGCGGATCGTGCATGATCGCATCCGCTAATTCGCGCCCATTCAGATTATCTTCGTTGCCCTTGAAATGGACGAGCTCCCCCTGGGTGCGGGTGAGCACCGGAATATCCGCATGGTCGAAATACTCGACCCAAGCGGCGACATCTTTGAGTGGGCGCGTAATCATGGCTTGAGTATAGATTAGCGGCAGATAAGCGGCTGACTTTATAGCCTTTTTTGTAGCGCCGACATCTTGCCGGCATACCGGCTGGAAGCCAGCGCGACGAGGGGTGATCAAATCGAGGGCAACGTTACCGTCACTACGACCCCCGCGCCATCCTTGCGGTTCTCAGCGCGCACGCTGCCGCCGTGATACTCGGCGATCAGGCGCACGATGTAGAGGCCGAATCCCAAATGCGGCTCGTCGTCCGTCTGGCGCGGCCGCACCGAGACCATGGATTGGAACAGTTGCCCCGCCATCTCCGCCGGCAGAGGTGGGCCTTCGTTCGAGAGCGTGAGCACCGCCTGTTGCTTGTCGCGCGCGAGTGCTAAATCAATCGAGGTTCCCCCGGAGTGAAAATCCACTGCATTCGAAATCAGCTTGTCCAACATCTGCGCGATTAAGTCGGGGCCACCGGACAAAAAAATCGGCTCCGACGGAATGCGCAAATTGAAAGCCACGCCGGGATATGCGCCGCGATAGCCTTCCATGCAACCCGCGACTACTGGGGTCAGATCAAATGATTCGCGCTCCGCACCTTGCAGCGCCTGCTCCAATTGTCGCGCCTCAGTCATGCGGGTAAGCAGGGTGTTCAGACGGCGGATACCGTCCTGCGCGCGTTCCATATAGACCCGTGCCTCGTCTGGTACCGATTGCTGTGCCAAATTGTCGAGCGAAGAGCGCACTACCGCGATTGGTGTGCGCAGTTCATGCGAGAGGCGCGAGGCCATATTCTCAAGATAGTGGTTGTACTGTCCGAGCCGCGCCAACACGCTGGAAAAGCCACGCGACAAATCGCCGATCTCATCCGTGGCCGTAGCACTTTGCTTTAATCCGCCCACCACGCGCCCCTTGGCGTCGATCGCCGCTTCTGCTTCATTGCTCAGTTTGCGGATGCGATAAGACAAGCGCGAAGCAAATAGCAGCATGCCCAGCGCGACAATTAAGAACACCGCCAACACACTGGTGAAAAGTTTTTCCAGCACCTGATTGCGCAGGGTGAGCACGCTATTGGTGGTTTCTTCCGACACAGCGGCACCGATGATTTGATCCTGCACCCAAATCGGATGTGCGCTGGAAACGATCACTGCCTGTCCATCCGCTGTGGCGCGCCGCCCAGTTTGCGCCACGCCGCGTAGCGCGCTCTCGATTTCACGGGTCTCAAGTCGTGGCGCTTTCGCGGTGTCATCCGTAAATGCATCGGTCGGTTGCTGCAGGAGACGCGCATAGACCGGTCGCAGCATGTGCGCCTTGATGCGCTCCAGCAGCGACTGTTGTGCTGGCGCCAAGGCTTGCTGGGCCTGCTTCAAGCTGCCCATTTCCGCGATCACGCGCTGGCTTTTATCCACCACCCGTATCCGGCTCGTCGCGCGCCCCAAGCCTTGCACCACTTGTTGAATCTCCGGCGAGGGCACGACCAAACGTCCCATGCCCTCGCGCTGCGCCACATTCGAGGTGGTGACCCAGGTGCTTATCCCCGACTCCGGCGCGCTCACCTCTGCGAGGCCAAAAGCCAGTTTTTCTCCCAACAGCGATTGCGGCAAGGACAGCTCCACGTTGTAGCCGGTAGAGGTTTCGCGCCATACCGCTTTAATGCGGGGCTCGGGCTGCCCCAGTGCCAGCTTGCCGTCTTGAAACTGCATCGCATGCGCCGGGCCAGTGCCGGGCCGCATGGGGCTAACGCTAAATCGCTTGAATTCACCCTCGGGCGTGGTGAGCGCGAATTCGATATGGTCGGCTGACTCGAGCAAACTATTTTGCGCTGCGCGGTAATGCACTTGCGCATCGGTTACTTCGATCAGCACATACACATACGCGCCATGCTGGCCAAGGCGCAGCTTGAAAGCGGCGTTACTCGCTGGCGTGTTTTCAGAAGCGGGGGGTGGTGCGTAAGTGCGCGCGGTCAAAGTGGTCGGCCAATCGGATGCAGCGCCATCCACATCCATGGCCGCAGGCAAGGCAAAGAGATACAAGTCCCCCGGCTCGTGCCAGGGAGAGACGTGGCCCGGCTGCGGCTCGAACAAACGCGGCCGGTCGTGCAAGGCCGTGGCCACCGCCTGCGCCGTTGCCGCGACGGATTGCTCGTGGCCCTGGCGTAGCGCGCGTTCCACTTCTTTCACAAACGAGAGGCCGACCCAGGGCACGGCGAGCAGGGTGAGCGAGACGAGCAAGAGTTTGGCGCGGATGCTGAAGCGGGGTTTGATCACGCTAAGTTCCAAAAAGAGCTTTT
>JAUXTZ010000217.1 GCA_030681095.1 Burkholderiales bacterium | reverse complement strand
GGCAGGGATGCCGGCGCCACAATGTTGAAAATTGCACTAGGTCTCCAACAACCCCTGCCGCATGAAAGTCCACAGCATTTGTACGCAGGCATTTCCAAGGGTTTCCATATCAGACATGTCTTGGCCACTCGCCTTCAGTGCTGTTGCCATGAGGTCGGCGAGTTCAGTCGCAGTATGCGTGCCATCTAGATGCAGCAGCAATTCTCGGCCTAAGGGATCCAACTCGACCGCACTATGGCGAATCGAGGCGACGATGTGGCCGTGCGCGGCTTGGGCGCGCGCCAAGCGGTGCGCATAAGGGCGCTCGGGCAGCGTGTCGAGCGCGGGAATCGACGCCAGCGTCGGGCGCACGCCTTGATAGGCAATCAAACTGAAAAGTTCGGTGCGTAGCATAGCGCTGTCATCGGCGAAAGCGCCGCCGCCATGTTGCGTGACCAGATCGGTCGCGTTCGTTATCAATTCATTCCATGTCAGGCTGGCCGGATAGCGCAAGGCGAGCAGCATTAACCCCGCTTTGGCCAGCGGATGCGTAACGAGGTAGGGGTGGCCACCGGCGCTGGTGAAAGTTTGCGCAACAGGCGCGCTCAGATCAATTTCCTCTTCGGTGCTCAAGTCGGCGTAGTAGGCGAGTTTGTTCAGCGCAAGGAGATCGGGCCCGGTGCGCAGTGGTGTGTCTTGGCGGATTAGCAAGGTGCGGCGAAATTTGCGTAAGCGTGCAAAATCCAGGCGCTGTTCTTGTTGGATACGGTCAATGATAGTTTCAAACGCAGCGCCGGCATCGCCCAGGGTGGAGGGAAACATGGTCCACAGTTCCGCATCGGCGAGATAGCTGAGACCGGCCTGTCCTGCGCGCGTCATGAAGTCGCTGAAGCTCAACGGCTCGTTGGTTTCTTCCAGATACTCGTGATAGACATAAGAGGTCGGCGCACGGCGCAGATAGCCGATCTCCTGCAATGCAAATTGCGCCTCGGGCGATGTTTGTGCGCGCAAGGCAGGCTCCATCAGATCGAACAATTCATACGCTTCTGCCAAACGCTGCGAAGCGCGCCCGGTGCCACAATATGCCAGCATGGCCGCGCGCAGCAGACCGCGCAGATGCCAGCCGGGCAGGGTGTTGTAGCTCACATAGGCGATGCCGTTGGGCGCGAGATGTTGGCCGCAAATTTCCAGCAGGCGATCCTGCACCGCGCGCGGCACCCAGGAAAATACGCCATGCGCGAGGATGTAATCGAATTCGCCTAGATCATCAATTGGGTCGGTGATGCTGCGGTGCAGCACTCGTGCGTTGGCTAGCCCCAATTCAGCGATGAGCGCATTCGCCTCATTCACATGCCGCTGCGCCAATTCGACGCCCACCACTGCGCAGCCCGGCTGATACCAAGCCAGGGGCAAAATATTGCCGCCGCCGGCGCAGCCCAACTCCAGCACGCGGCAAGACTCAGCCGGCGCGGCGCTCACGCCATACAGCCGCGCAATCGCGCGCAGATAGTCCGGGTGCGTGTCGGGCAGCGGCAGGCTTTCGTAGGGCAGATCGTCGTAACTGTCGAGGGTGGGCATGGGATGGATTAACTAAAAAAGACAAATTTGCCACAGAGATCACAGAGGTCACAGAGAAAACCAAACGGTTTTACCGTCAAGCTGCACTCACCCAAAAGATCGCACCACGCGCCATGTGCCTGTCGCGCTGTTCTCTGTGTGCTCTGTGATCTCTGTGGCAAATCGTTTTTCCAGGATCAAAGATTTTCATAATACTGAATCATACGCTGCCGCGTGCGCTCATCGGGCAGGCGGCCGATACCGGCGCCCATGTTCTCGACCAGGTGCGTGGGCTGGCGCGTGGCGGGGATGGCGCAGGTGACGGCGGGATGGGCGACGATGAATTTCAGAAAAAACTGTGCCCAGTTGTCGCAATCGAATTCGCGCGCCCAGGCGGGCAGCGGCTTGCCTTTGACGCGGTCGAACAGCGCGCCATGCTGGAATGGGCGGTTGATGATGACCGCGATGCGGCGCTCGCGGGCGAGCGGCAACAGGCGTTGCTCTGCTTCGCGATCGGCGAGGTTGTAGGTGAATTGCACGAAGTCGAGCGGCTCCCGCGCCATGATTTTTTCCAGCTCGTCATGGCGGCGGCCATGCGAGGTGGTGATGCCGAGGTAGCGGATGCGGCCCTCGTGCTTCCAAGCTTTGAGTGTTGCTAGATGCACTTCCCAATCCAGCAGATTGTGCACCTGCATCAGATCGAAACGCGGTATGCCCCACAGCTTGCGTGAAGCTTCCATCTGCTCGATGCCGCGCTGTTTGCCCCAAGTCCAAACCTTGGTTGCGGCGAACAGGGTGGGCGTGCGGGGAATATTCTTCAGCAAACCGCCCAGCACATATTCGGCGGAGCCGTACATGGGCGAGGAATCGATCAGGCCGCCGCCGTGTTCGAAGAAGGCTTGCAACACTTTCAACCGTTGCGGCCGCGCATCGATGTCGTCGCCGATGTCAAAGCTAATCCAGGTGCCTAGGCCGATCACCCGCAGTAGCGCATTGCTGGCAGGGATGGCACGTTGAATAGTAGTGCGTGGCGCGGCCATTGCCGGGCCGAGTGCAAGGCTTGCGCCTATGCCGGAAGCCCAACGTAAAAAATCGCGCCGATTAGCCATATCGTTTGCGCCGTTAATCTTTCACGGCTTCGATCTGGATCAGAATTTTCACTTCATCGCCCACAAACGGTAGGCCCTTGCTCAGGCCATAATCGGAGCGCTTGATGGTGGCGCTGGCATCCGCGCCGCAGGCTTGGCGCAGGCGTAGCAGATTCAGCCCGCACTTGAATCGCGTTATCGCGAGTGTGACGGGGTGGGTCACGCCGAGTAAAGTCAGTTCACCATCTACGGCGCTGAGACGGCTTTCCTCGAAGCGGAATTTGTTGCCGCGAAAGCTGAGCGTGGGATGTTGCTTTGCGTTGAAATAATCAGCCGAACGCAGCACCTCCTCAAGTTTGGCGAGGCCGGTATCGATGGAGGCGGCATCAATGGTGACTTCGACGCTGCCGGTTTTAGCATCCCGGTCCAAGCTTAATTTCCCTTGCACGCTATTGAATCTTCCACGCTGGGTGGAGTAGCCCAGGTGGTCGATTTCAAATGAAGGAAAAGTGTGGGTGGGGTCGATGGTGTATTGATCGGCCGCGATGGCGGGATGCGTGAGCAGGGCGATGCAAAAGGCGAGGGTGAGGCGTGAAGTCATGGTGGTCTCCTTGCGTAACTTATTTCAGGATGTTTTATCGAATGCGGCCATGCGCGCCGCGAGCGATTCCCAGCGCAGTTCGCGCAGGCTTTGGGCTAAGCGGTGAACCTCGCCGCTCTCGACTTGGCGGCGGCGCTCGGTTTCACTTTTGATGTCGTGGTGGCGCAGCATCATGCGCAGGGCTTTGTCCTTGAGGGTTTTGATCGGGGTAAGTACGGCTTCACGCCGCGTGTGAAAGGCATCTTCGCCCGGCGCGCATTGGTGGCCAAAGACATTGAAATGACGGCAGGCCATCGGGCGCAGCGGGTGGATGGCGCAAGCCTCGTCCACCAAAAAAGGGCACGCATCGCGTGTGGCATGTTGCTGCAGTTGCGCTTGTACTTGCGCGCGTAAGGGTGCGGTGAGTTTTTCCGTGGCATACCAGGCGATGCCCATCAGCTCCAGCGGATACACCGGGATGTCGGTGTGGGTGCGACAGCAGCTGGCGCAGCCGCGTGCGCAGGCCAAGGTTTTACCTTTGCGCGATTCGCGTTGGATGCCTTCTGATACCGCATCGTCAGTGAGTTGCTGCACATCGAGCAATAGTGCTAGCCAAGGCTGTCGCGCTTCATCTGCGGGAAAATGGATGCGCGCGGGCGCAATCGGTAAAATGGTGGTTTCCGGTTTCAATGCATGCTCTTTTCGGTCCGAAGCAATACGTATGGATTAGGGTAGAGTGGCGTCATGGCCAATAAATCCCTGACTACCCGTCAAAAAATGGTGTTTCGTGGAAAGCCTAGCGCGCCCCTGGCTGCACCGGGCCAAACACAGGCGCCGCGCGTAAAACGCAAAACGCCTATCATGTCCCCCGCTACGCAACGCGGCCCTAAACCCCCACGTTGAGCGTGTGCACCGTTGTCCATGTACCGGCTTGATTTCTAAACACAATCATAGCGGATTTAGTTTCGAATAGGCGCTACGGATCGGGTCTCAAGCGTCGGGCAGAATAGCCGATATAGCCGGGGATAGCTTGAAACAGCGCATTAACCGTTTAATCCACAAGGAGTCGTTATGTTGTACAGATTATTAATTGGGATGTTGGGTCTATTTTGCTGGATTGCCACCGCCTCGGGCGCGGGCCCGGCGCCATTGCTGTTCGGCGTGAATGAAGGATCATCGGGCAGCATCGGCTTCAGTGATCGCCAAGAAAAATACAAGCCGCTCGCCGAGCATCTTTCCAAAGTGTTAAAGCGGCCAGTAACCTTGGAGTCTGCCTCGGATTTGAAAAACTTGACCAAGAGTCTGGATACCGCGCGCTATGGTTTATTGCTGGTGCGGCCGAGCCATATTTCGGCCAAGGCGATGCGGGATCAGAAATATGTACTGGTCGCGGCGGCCAAAGGCGACGCCATCGCACAATTTATTGTGCATAAGGATTCGCCGCTGAAGCAGCCGTCCGATTTGAAGGGTAAATCGATTGTGATGCCGGATGAAATCGCCTATCCGACCTGGGTTGGTTTGGCCATGCTGCGCGATATCGGTATCGGCCGTGGCCAGGCAGATATTCGCAATTTCCGCTCGCAAGAAGCCGTGGGTTATGCCGTGGAGCAAAAGCTATCTGATGTCGGCGTGGTGATTTCGTATTCGAAAGTCGCCAAGGACTGGGCCGGCAAAGGCCATCGTTTTCTGTGGGAGAGTAAAAAGCTACCGTACTGGTCGGTGATCGGCTCGCCCAAGCTGGTGCCGGAGGAAGTAGCGAAGATTCGCGAGGCCTTGATCAAGTTGGATCAAGGGGAGGATGGGCAAAAAATCCTGAAAGAGATTGGCGTTAAAGGCTTTGTTTCCGGCGACCAAGCGGCTTATCTGGAAATGCTGAAGTGGGTCGGCTACTGATTGAAACGTAAAGACTGACTGCCTAGGGTCAGGAATTTCGGCTAGCGTTTTGCTGCTGTTCGCTCGCAGCGGATCACACCTTCGGTCACGCGCTGCGGTACGTTGAAATAATCGGAAATCAAGGACTCATTGTATTCGAGCGTGGTGAAACTTTTGCATTGCTGGCTGCTGGCGATTTCTTCGGCGCGGCGATTGAAATAGAGACGGGCTTCGCCCTGGCCGGTGGTTTTAAGCTTGCCCTGCTTGACGGTCAGACGGTAGAGGTCTTCCCCAATATTACGGTCTTCTACTTCCCACACAAAGCCGTCTTTTGCGTAGTAGAGGACGATGGCGCCAATCACGATCGTTTTGGTTGTGAGTTGGTTATTCAGCAGTAGCTCTTGGGTGAGATCGGGCACCCGGGGGATGGACGAGACGCAGCCATTCAGCAGCAGCGCGCCCATTGCCAGCGCCAGGGTTTGTTTCATGCGCGGACCTTCTTGGATTTCTTTTGCATCATTTCTACGATCAGTGGGGTGCAGGCCATGGCCAGCGCGAGGCGCATTTTACCGCCCGGAACCACCATGGTATTGGGGCGCGACATGAAAGCGCCGCTGAGGCGTTGAAGCAGGCTCGGGAAATCGAATTTATGCGGGTCGCGGAAGTGGATAACGACGATGCTCTCATCGGCTGTGGGAATGTCGCGTGCGATAAAGGGGTGGGAGGTGTCCACCAGGGGCATGCGCTGAAAATTAATATCGGTAAGCGCGAATTGCGGCGCGATGTAATAGGTGTAGTCGCGCATGCGACGCAGGATAGTGGTGGTGATTTCTTCCACCGAGCAACCATCACGGCTGCAATCGCGGTGAATTTTTTGAATCCATTCCAGGTTCACCGCCGGCACCACGCCGATCAGTAAATCCACATGCTGCGCAGCATTGATGCCTTTGCCGCCACTGCCGCGCCGTTCCTTGCCTTGGGGCAGGTGCGCTGGGTTGGCTTTGCGCCGGGTCCAGGTGTGGGCAGCCACCCCGCCGTGCATGCCTTCATAGAATAAGAGATCCGTGCCTTTATCCACCTTGCACCAGGGCGTGAAACCGCCGACTGCCTGGCCGAGGCGCTTGGCGTCGGCGTCATCGCGTACGTAGCAGCGCAACTCGCCGCCACCACTTTTGGCATATTGTTGGAACAGGTTTTCCAGCTTATCGAAATGATTGGCTTCCGGGCCAAAGTAGCTGATGGGGCGGCCGCGTTGGCTGGATTCGGTGACGCGTTGCTCCATTTCGGCAAGGCCATAGCGGTAGAAGCTATCGCCTTTGACGAACTGGGCTTGGATTCCCTGGCGGCGAAAAATATCGCTGAAAGCATGGCGTACGGTGGTGGTTCCTGCGCCTGCCGAGCCGGTAACGGCGACAATCGGATGTTGTTGCGACATGCTGCTCCCCATGAATTATGCAGGCAAGCATAAGCTGCTTAGGAGCCTATTTCAAGCCTGCAAGGAGTAGTCGTCAACTAATCGCGGAAATGCAGCTTCAGAACGAGGATGGTGAGCGCCAGCACCAGGGTCACGACGTTAGCCAGAATCACCGGCAGCGAGCCGATGATCAATCCGTACACGATCCACAATGCCACGCCGCAGCTGAAGAAAGAAAACATGGCCAGCGAGATGTCGTGCGCGTGCTTGGATTGCCAAGTTTTGATGACTTGGGGCACGAAGGCGATGGTGGTGAATAGGCCGGCGACTAAGCCCAGGATTTCGGTAGCGTTCATGGTTTGGATTATCCCTGACGGCGTTTAAAGTGAAACTCGCGTAGCGAGCGTCCCTCTCGCCCGCTTGCGGGACTGCGGAAGGGTCGCTGCGCAGCAGCGGGGCACCCACCGGCGTACCCCTTGCGGGTGTAGAGCAGGAGAGAGGGAAACGGGCATGGCGCGTTTTATTCAGCGGGAGTGGCAATTGCCATGACCGTTGGGTGGCCAGCCCGTATCCCGCTACGTTTTTCATTTTCAAGCTCACCTCTATTTGTGTCGTTAACTATACTTCAGTGCCGGAGGCTTCGGTACGCAATAGGAAATGGGCATGAAGGGGTTTCGTGAATACATCGGTTTTGTCGCCCTGCTGCTGGGCGCAAGCGGGGTATTAGCCGCCGAAACGCCGTTAGCCGGGCAGGATGCGTATTCCCCTATTTTCCTGCTCTATTCCGGCGACCCCACCCCTGCGCGGTTGCAAGGATTACGGCAATTCCTGCAATCGACAAACGCGTCCAAGGAGTTGATCAAAGACACGGTCGATACCGTGGTCTACAAACTCAAACACTTTAAGGCCGGTTTTGCCTATCCGGTTTATGCCTCCGAGACCGCCACGACCGGCAATACTTGCGTGGTGGCTGATAGCCATCTGAGCGAATTTAAAGATGTGGTTTCATTGCTAACCAGTGTGCGCATCCATCAATCGGTGCTGGCGCGACGCACGCCGACGATCAGCGTACAAGCGGTGCTGGAAAATGTGCTGAACCATGAGATTTTTCATTGCTATGACTTGATGCAAGTGTCACAAACCGAAATTGGCATGCAGGTGATCAAGCACGGCTCGGCGTATTTTTCCCACCATGGCGAAGTCGGCGCGGATGTCTTCGCGGCGCTGGTGCATGTGCGCGGCGGCGGCGATAAACAGTTGCTGCGCCAGATTCGCGACTTTCGTACGCTGAATTTGCTGAACGGCGACGCCGCCCATTACACCGCACGCGCTTTGGATCATGTGCTATGGAATTACGACCAGCGGCG
>JAUXTZ010000215.1 GCA_030681095.1 Burkholderiales bacterium | reverse complement strand
TACCGCCGCCAGCGCAGCCAGTTGGTGGATGCGATGCTGGATGCCCATTTCTTCTTCGGCGGCAAAAAAATCGCCATCGGCGCCGAGCCGGATTTGTTGTGGAACATCGGTAATTTACTGGCGGATATGGGCTGCGAAATTAGCGCTGCGGTGACCACCACGCACTCGCCGCTGTTGGAAAAAATGCCCGCCACGGAAGTGCTGATCGGCGATCTGGAAGATATGGAAAAGCGCGCGCTGGGCTGCGATTTGCTGATTACCCATTCGCATGGCCGGCAAATGGCGGAACGGCTGGCGATTCCTTTTCTGCGCATGGGCTTGCCGATGTTCGACCGGCTGGGCGCCGCGCACCGCTTGTCGGTGGGCTATCGCGGCACGCGCGATCTGATTTTTGAAATTGGCAATCTGTTTATGGCGGACACCCACGAGCCCGGACCGGATTCATGGGTACAGCAGCCCAAGGAAGAATGCAGTGCTTGTGCGCCGGCTACGGCTCATTAGCCGCAAGCCCGGCCCTCGCATTGATAGCGGCAGGGACGGGGTGACTAACGGAGGTTCTATGAAAATCGCTTTTGCAACGCAGGATTTAAAACGGGTGGATGCCCATTTCGGGTGGGCGAAAAACATCGCTATTTATGAGGTTTCGCCCGAAGGTCATCACTTCGTCGAGGCCGTGCAGTTCGAAGGCGATCTGCAGGAAGATGGCAACGAAGACAAACTGGCGCCGAAGATCGAGGCCATCAAGGACTGCGCCATCCTGTACGTGGCGGCGATCGGCGGATCGGGCGCAGCGCGCGTGGTCGCCAATAAAATCCATCCGATCAAGGTGAATCAGCCCGAGGACATCGGCGAAATCCTGGACAAATTGCAGGGTGTGTTGCAGGGCACGCCGCCCCCTTGGTTGCGCAAGGTGATGAACAAGGGGCAAGAAAGAAAATTCGATTTCGAGGACGAGGTGGAACATGGTTGAAGCACAAGCAGTAGCGCAAGTAGCGCAAATAGATGATCCGATGCAATCGCTGTTTGTGAAGGAACTGGTCAAACAGTGGCGCGCCCAGGACATGCACGGCGCGTGGGAAGGCAAGAGCGACCTGATGTTGCTCGAACCCTACATCATCACCAAAGAGCAACGCAAAGAGATGCCCATCATCGGCGATCCCGATCCGGAGACGCTGTGGCGCTTGGAGTTATTTTACAACGCGGTGGGGCTCGCCATCGAGCGCGCGACCGGGAACATGGTCACGCCCATGATGAAAATGCACCACGAGGGCTTTGGCCGTCTGATTCTTTCGGCCGGGCGCTTGATCGTTTACAACAAGCAACTGCGCGACGTGCACCGCTTCGGTTTTGTGGATATGGCCAAGCTCGCGGAAGAGGGTGAGAAGTTCGTAGCGCTGGGCGTCGAAATGATCAAGCAATATCCGGACGTGGCGAATTATGGTTGAGCCGCACGGGCGTGCGGCAATGTGGTGGGCTTGAGAATCCGGGATGCATTTTCCCGGGTTCGAGAGACGCCGGTTGAAGCTGAAAGGAGCACATCATGCCTGTAGTTCTTGAACGTGGAATGGAAGTCGATGTCCCCCATTGGTTGGACATTATCGAAAACGAGGAACTCGATCGGTTTATGGCCGAGCGTACCAAGCAGTCTGAAGGGAACAGCAACATGGAAGATAAGGAAACCCTCAAAGCAGAGGTGAAGAAGTTCAATGCGCGCGCCATGGAGGCGCGCATGGCGCTGCACGACCTGTCGGAAGAACTGCCCGCGGGCCTGGAAAAAGTCATGGACGTGGCCCAGCAAACTGTCGCGGCCTTCCAGAGCCTGGATGCCGCGCGCAAGAAGCTGGCGGCGGCTGGAAGCTGAGGAGACGACGATGGCTTATGTTCCGGTCGTGATGCCGGATGGACGGACGTGGGTTCCCAAGTTCGTCCAGGAAATCAATCAGGAAAAATGTATCGGCTGCGGACGTTGCTTCCGGGTTTGTGGCCGGGAAGTATTGCAATTGGCCGGCGTCACCGAGGAGGGCGAGCTGGTGCCCATGCAGCTAGGCGACGATGACGACGATGAAGGCGAATACGAAAAGAAAGTCATGACCATCGCCAATCAACTCAACTGCGTGGGTTGCGAAGCGTGTGCCAAAATTTGTCCGAAGAAATGCTATACCCACGATGGCATGACTGCCGAGTGACACGAGGTGCGCCAATATGCGGGTACTAAACAGTATGAGTCATGAGCAACTGATGGCGTATGCCCGCGACCCCGGCGATGTGCTGACGCAGGCGTTCGCCGGTGCGGTGCGCACCGCCTTCGACAGCGGCGTGTTTCCTGCGCTGTTCTTCGGCTTGAGCGAGAAGCAATTCGGTTGCCTGCTCGATCGGTATTTTCCGAACGCGTGGCTGGACCTGTTCGCCGCCGCCGAATTGACCGACGAGAACACGCCTTGCCCGTCCTTCCGCGATGAAGAAATGCAAGACTTGCTGGCCTTGCTGCTGGAGCATCGCAACAACGAGCGCGAAGAATCAACGTGGCTTCCCTACGCCATCGCCGCTGGCTGCATGGGTAACAACCATTTGTGGCAGGACATGGGACTGGCGGGACGCCAGGCGCTATCCGACCTGCTCAAGCAGAATTTTCAAACGCTGTACGATAAAAATACCGGCAACATGAAGTGGAAGAAGTTTTTCTATAAGCAGTTGTGCGACCGGGCGGAAGTGAACTTGTGCAAAGCGCCGAGTTGCCAAGTGTGTGCTGATTACCGCAGTTGCTTTGGGCCGGAAGACGCGGTGGCGCCGGCCTTGCTCGACATCAGTTGATGCAGGTTTCCCTCCCCTTAAAAGGCATAAATATCTATACATCTTTCCACCGGCAGTCACGGCCGGCGGCGTAACGCACTTCTCAGGCGTGCGGTCGCTAAACAGCGGCACACGCCTTGACTCAGTACCTGGCTGGTAGGAGGAAGCGGGTCGTCTGGCTCAAGCCACTGAATCCTATGGATATATTATGGCAAGTAGCGCTGGGGATTTACCCACCTACCCATAAGGGGTACTTGAATCGAAGAGGCGATCACGCTATCTTTGAAACATTCGGATAAGAATGTCCGAATATCGGTTAATCATATTCAATGAAGGGATAGATGCGATGAAGAAAACGTTGATGGCGTGTGCAATAG
>JAUXTZ010000212.1 GCA_030681095.1 Burkholderiales bacterium | reverse complement strand
AGAGCCTGCACCATCGCGGCTTAGTCGTGCTGACCTTTCTCGGCGTGGCCGGTGTCGGCGCCGCGCTGTTTTTTACGCTCAAATCGGAATTAGCCCCGCTGGAGGATCGCGGTGTTTTCATCGTCGCGCTGAGCGCACCGGAAGGCGCCACCTTGCAGTACACCGACAGCTATGCGCGCGAGATCGAAAAGCTGCTGGCACAAATTCCCGAGGTTAATACCTATTTCACCGTGGTGGCGCCGGGGCTGGAAAAACCCAATCCGGTCAACAGCGCGATTGCGTTCGTGAGCCTGAAGGATTGGAGCGAACGTAAGCGCAGCCAATTCGACATCACCAACGAACTCACGCCTAAGCTGGGCGCGCAACTCCCTGGGGTGCTGGCGTTTCCGATCAACCCGCCCTCGCTCGGCCAAAATTTCCGCAGCACGCCGGTGCAGTTCGTGATCCAAGGCACCTCGTGGGAAGAATTGGAAACCGGGGTCGAAGCCATGGTGGATAAGGCGCGCAAATTCCCCGGCATGCTCAACGTCGATAGCGATCTCAAACTCAACAAGCCGCAGTTGTCGGTCACCATCGACCGCGACAAAGCCGCTTCACTGGGCGTCCAAATCGAAACCATCGGCCGCACCTTGGAGAGCCTGCTCGGCGGACGCGACGTCACCCGCTTCAAACGCGAAGGCGAACAGTACGATGTGGTGGTGAAACTGGAAGACAAAGACCGGCTGGAGCCGAACGATCTGAGCCAGATTTATGTGCGCAATCGCGATGGCCGGCTGATCCAGCTCTCCAACCTGGTGCGCATCGAGGAACGCGTAGCGCCCAAGGAGCTAAACCACTTCAACCGCTTCCGCGCCGCGATCGTGTCGGCGCGCATCGCACCGGGTTACACCTTGGAAGAAGCACTCAACTATCTCGACCAGGTGCACCCCCAAGCGCTGGGTGACCGCTTTACCACCGATCTCGATGGCCAGTCGCGCGAATTCCGCGAATCCGGCCGGCAACTGGGGTTCGTATTTTTGTTGGCGCTGGCCTTCATTTATCTGGTGCTGGCGGCACAATTCGAGAGCTTCAAAAGCCCCTTGGTCATCATGTTGACCGTGCCGCTGGCGATTACCGGTGCGGTGCTCGCCTTGTACCTGCAAGCGCAATTCGGCAAAGGCGGCACACTCAATGTGTACAGCCAGATCGGCCTGGTGATGCTGATTGGACTAATCACCAAGAACGGCATCCTGATCGTGGAATTCGCCAATCAACTGCGCGATCAGGGGCGAGAGAAATTCGAGGCGGTAATCGAGTCGGCCAGCCTACGCCTGCGCCCGATTCTGATGACGAGCCTGGCCACCGTGCTGGGCGCGGTGCCGATTGCGCTCGCCGCCGGCGCCGGCGCTGAATCGCGCCAGGCCATCGGCTGGGTGATCGTAGGCGGTGTGGCAGTGGGCACCGTGTTCACGCTGTATGTGATCCCCACCATGTACACCTTCCTGGTGGGCGAGCGGCGCTTGATCAGCCGCGCGGAAATCGAAGGTGGCTTAGATGTTGCGGACCAGTCGCCCTCTGAATAGCCCACGACCAAAAATTACCCTTCGTTTTTTTGATGGGAGACGCCATGATCAATCTACGCAAAAGCCATGAACGCGGCCATGCCAACCATGGCTGGCTCGATTCTTTTCACACTTTTTCCTTCGCCGATTATTACGATCCGCACGAAATGGGCTTTGCTAGCCTGCGCGTAATCAATGAGGATCGCGTCGCGCCCAAGGGAGGCTTCCCCACCCATCCGCATCGCGATATGGAAATCGTGACTTATATCCTGGAAGGCGAGTTGGCGCACCAGGACAGCATGGGTAATGGCAGCGTGATTCGCGTTGGCGATGTGCAACGCATGAGCGCCGGCACTGGCATCCGCCACAGCGAGTTCAATGCCTCCGAGAATATGCCGGTACATTTACTGCAAATCTGGATTGAGCCGGATAAAGCGGGGCTCACGCCTAGCTACGAACAAAAACATTTCCCGCTGGCGGAAAAGCAAGACCGCTTCCGGCTCATCGCCTCACGCGACGGGCGCGAAGGCTCGGTGACGATCCATCAAAATGCGGCGATTTACGCTGCAATGCTCAGTGCCGGGCAAACCCTGACTTATGCGCTTGATCCAGTGCGGCGTGCTTATCTACATGTGGCGCGCGGCCGGCTTAACTTAAACGGCTATCCGCTGGAAGCAGGCGATGGCGCGAAAGTGAACGGCCCGGAAACTTTGACCTTGTCGGCGTTGGAAGCAGCCGAAATTTTGTTATTTGATTTGGCCTAAGCGGAGCGGGCAAGGCATGCCCCCGTGGTGAATTGCTTTTCTGGAATCAAATACCTCCTTGTCGGTAATTCTTACGTTAAGTGCTGCCGGCAGCGCCGTGCAGCCCATTTTAATATGGCAATAATCTGATTAAATTGGATTTTCTATTTTCTGGCCCTTAAATTGCTCACAAGCTAAAAAAACCAGAATTATTCAATCAAGCCCTTATGAAGATTATTTCCAAACTCTCTACCAGGCTGCTCTGTCGAATTTTCGGGCACCGTTGGCATTTTCTCCACGAACGGGAGGTGGGGGGCAAGGTATATTTGTGCCGCCGCTGCCGGCACGAAGCAATCTTCATTCGTTGATCTAAAGCTCACAAGATACTGTTTTGCAATGTTTTTGTAATGTCAACGCGTTATCCTTCCTAGTGTATTCCATGCCGTTTCTTGCCACTGGCACAGCCCTTGCCTATAGCTAAGCACAAGGACTAACAAAGGAGCAACATCATGATTAAACGCTTGGCCAACCGTTTGTTCCGTTCGCGCAAAGTACTCGGCTCGGACACCGTAATCATTAAAGTTCGCATCAACGATCACTACACCTTTTACTACCCCTTCACCGCCAAATCCGGGATGAAGGTGCGCGAGATGGATTCTGACGAATTTCAGCAATACCTAGCCGCACGCTAAACCAACTGAATGCAGAACGAAAAAAACCGGCTAACGCCGGTTTTTTTGTTCTACAGAAAATTAAAATCAGCGCTTGGCAGAAGCTATACCAATCTTGGAGAGATCCTCCATCGACAACAGCGAAGGCACGCTATCATCCTGGTCCTCCGTCACTTTGTCCTCGATCTTGAAACTCTGCTGTTGCTTGGCACGCTTTTCCTGGTGTTTACTGGAATTGGCGAGCAACCATTCGATATTGGTACGGGAATCGGCGTTGGCGAGGGCTTCTTCCTTGGAGATAGTGCCTGCAAGGAATAAGTCCAGCAGCGATTCCTCAAAGGTCTGCGAGCCTTCCAGCATAGACTGCTCCATGGCGTCCTTAATCTTGTCGATCTCGCGCCGCTGAATCAGCTCGCCGATATGCATGTTGTTAATCAGCACTTCCACCGCCGCCACACGCTTGCCATCCACACCGCGCACCAGGCGCTGGCTGACCACCGCGCGCAGGCTGAGCGCTAAGTCGAGCAGCAAACCTTCCTGCGCTTCGGCGGGGAAAAAACCAATGATGCGATTCATCGCATGGTAAGCGTTGTTGGCATGCAGGGTGGCCAAACACAAATGGCCCGTTTGCGTGTAAATCATCGCTTGGCGCATCGTATCCTGATCGCGAATCTCACCGATCAGCAGTACATCCGGCGCTTCGCGCAGCGCATTCACCAGCGCTGTCCCATACGAATGGGTATCGATGCCCACCTCACGCTGATTGACGATGGAGCGCTGATGGCGATGGATGAATTCGATCGGGTCTTCGATCGCCAAAATATGGCTGGTGGAATGCCGGTTGCGGTGGTCGATCATCGCCGCGAGCGAGGTTGATTTGCCGGAGCCGGTGGCGCCCACCACCAAAATCAAGCCACGTTTATGCATCACCAATTCGCTCAGCACCGGCGGTAAGCGCAAGCTTTCCACCGATGGCACCACATCGGTAATGTAGCGAATCACCATCGCCACAGAGCCGCGCTGACGAAACACATTGACGCGAAAGCGACCCACGCCTGGAACAGAAAGGCCGAAATTCATTTCCAGCGCCGCTTCGAAAGCCGTGATCTGCGCTTCCGTCATCAAAGCATAAGCAATTTTCTTGACGACGTTGTGGTCGAGGAGTTGCTGGTTGACCGGGCGAATATCCCCCTCGATTTTGATATAGACGGGGGCGCCGGCGGAGAAAAACAAGTCGGAGGCGCGCTGATCCGCCATCAAGCGGAATAATTGAGTGAGGTCCATGGGAACTAGTTTAGCGGAAAAGACGCCGCTCGCGCTGCCTTGCTCAAGACAGAATGGATTTCAAACGATTGAAGAAGCCAGCATTTTTAGCCGCTTCGTCGAGTTCGGGCTCGGCCGGCGCTTGCGAATAGGTCGCATCTTTCTGCTGCCGCGCTTGTCGTGTTAGCGCAAGAAAACTTTGCTGATGCCGGCCCAGCTCGCGAAATTTGCTGGGTTTCTCCAGCACATATTTAGCCAGCTCTTCCAGAAACTCAGCGGTCATTTCATTCACTTCGTACACATACTCATTGACCGTCAGCCCGTTGAAGTTTTTAACCTGCAAGAAAATCTTCGCGTTCTCAAAATCGGCAGAAAAACGAAACGTCACGGGGATTTCATTCGTCACATTAAACACCGCGCGCGCTACCAAACCGCGGTCATTCTTGAATTCGGTGCACTGATATTTCAGATTGTTTTGCCAGAGATATTCTTTCAGATTGTCGATCTGGCTCGGCACGTTGCGTTCGACGCTGATTTCCTTTTCCGTCCCGCACTTGAATCGAAACACCATCGTGTTGGCGAAATCCTTCTGCCCGATGCGGATCGAATCGACGCTCAATGCATAGTCGCGCGGACGGAAATCGTCGATCAGGCCGAAGCCCTCGATCATATAGGCGCGCTTGATATCTTGATTGAGCACGTTCAGCTGATTGACCAGCTCACGCAGGTAATGATGAATTTCTTTGTACTTGGTTTGGACCAGCAGGAAATTTTGGCTGACCGCCGCCAGCTTGGACTGGGTCTGTGTCTGCTCTTGCAGTTTTTGGGCTTCCGCCTCTTTTTTTAGCTCGTCTAAAAATGCCATGCTCGCCTATCCCACATTTGAATTACTTAGGAGTCGAACGCATCCGCTGACCATTCTATGCCAACCCTGGGGGGAACAACACCTACTTTGCGGTAATGTGTCACTGCTTCTCATTAACGGCTTTGGCGGACATCGACTTTAATTGATTTTAATCTAAAGCAATTTCCGTTCCTAACCCCTGCAATACGCTCCTATACCGCGATGGACGCGGGTTTTGGCCTATGTTAAGGTGCCCAACATCGCGCCAGACCTGCCCGCCACTGGCATCTTTCCAGCCCTCCACGACCAATTCCCGACATGCGCATCATCCATCACGGCCCCGCCCCAACGCAACGCAACGACTGGCAGACGATTCGCACCCTGCTGCCCTATCTCGCGGAGTTTCGCGGCCGGGTGGCGCTCGCGCTGATGCTGCTGGTTGCAGCCAAACTGGCCAACGTCGCCGTGCCGCTCGCGCTGAAAGAAATCGTGGATTCGCTCGACCCGACCCAGGCCATGCTGGTGCTGCCAGTCATGATGCTCTTGGGGTATGGTTTATTGCGTTTCGCCAGCACGCTGTTCGGCGAATTGCGCGATGCGGTATTCGCCAAAGTCACGCAACGCGCGATCCGCCGCGTGGCGCAAAAGGTATTTGGCCATCTGCACGCGCTTTCTCTGCGCTTTCATCTGGAACGCCAAACCGGGGGCGTATCGCGCGACATCGAGCGCGGCACGCGCGGCATCGGTTTCCTGCTGAATTTCATGCTGTTCAACATCTTGCCGACCTTGATCGAGATCGGCTTGGTCGCGGCCATTTTGCTGCTCTATTACGACCCTTGGTTCGCGATTGTCACCTTCATCTCGCTTTCGGTGTATGTCGCCTTCACCCTGATCATCACCGAATGGCGCATGGTGTTCCGGCGCACAATGAACGATAGCGATTCAAAGGCCAATACCCGCGCCATCGACAGCCTGCTCAACTACGAGACGGTGAAATACTTCAGC
>JAUXTZ010000211.1 GCA_030681095.1 Burkholderiales bacterium | reverse complement strand
GGTAATTTCGGCGTAACGACAATGCAGATCGTAATCCCGCTGGTTATGACAGTTGCGGTACTCGGCAGTTTCGGCGGCGAATCGACCGTTCTGCAAAAAGACAGCGGCTGGATACTCGGAAAAATTGCCGCCGGCACGCCGACTTGGATCCAGAACGCCGGTTTTGCCTGGGTCTTCTCGCTGGTGCCGCTAGCAGCGCTGTGTTGGTTCGGCATGAACAATCTGAAGCCGATTTCTCCAGATGCTGGAAACCCCATCATCGCATTCGCCAAAGTCACTTGGCTCTATACCCTGGTGTTCATCCCCTCCATTCTCGTTTTGTACCTCTACCTACCGGCGCCCACCGGCTTGGGCCTCCTCAACATGTGGGTGGCCATTCCGCTCGACATTATTTTGGCATTACTGGTCATGAAGCTGGCGGCGTTCGGCCCGATGAAAGAAAACGTCGCTAAGCAATTTGCGATCTTCAAGAACAAACACACCTGGTCGCTGACCGCGCTGTATGTCGTCACCTTCGGCTCCTTCATCGGATTTTCGATGGCTCTGCCCTTGTCCATCACCGTCATCTTCGGCGATAGGCATGTACTGGATGCTGCTACCGGTTTATGGATGCACACCAAGAATCCCAACGCGATCTCTGCCCTCACCTACGCTTGGATCGGCCCCTTCGTCGGCGCTGCGGTGCGTCCGGTCGGCGGCTGGATCTCCGACAAAGTGGGCGGCTCCATCGTCACCCAAGTCATCTCCCTGGTGATGGTCGTGGCCTCGGTGTATGCCGGCTGGATCATGATGCAAGCCTATCAATCCGCCACGCCAGAAATATTTTTTCCCCAGTTCATTATCGCTTTTATCCTGCTATTCGCCGCCACCGGCATCGGCAATGGCTCAACCTTCCGCACCGTCGGCGTCATTTTCGATCGCGTCCAGGCCGGGCCGGTGCTGGGCTGGACCTCGGCGATCGCCGCCTACGGTGCTTTCATCGCACCGGTGGTGATCGGCCAGCAGATCAAGGCCGGCACGCCGCAGTTCGCGATGTACGGATTTGCCACGTTCTACGCCGTGTGCCTGTTTTTGAACTGGTGGTTCTATCTGCGCGCCGGTTCCGAGATTAAGAACCCATAAACGATGCCGATTTGAAAAAACCTTTTCACCACGGAGTACACAGAGGACACAGAGGAATTCAAAACCACGGAGAAACAATGCTCGCATAAGCTAGCTATTGGGTTTACTCCGTGCCCTCCGTGTCCTCCGTGGTGAATATCTGATTTAAAACAGGAGCAACACGACATGAGCCACTTTCTCGACCGACTGATGTTTTTCAGCAAGAACCAGGGCAATTTTTCCGGTGAGCATGGTGTCGTCACCAATGAAGACCGCACGTGGGAAAACGGTTATCGGCAACGCTGGCAGCACGACAAGATCGTGCGCTCCACCCACGGCGTGAATTGCACCGGCTCGTGCAGTTGGAAAATTTACGTCAAGAACGGTCTGATCACTTGGGAAACCCAGCAGACCGACTACCCGCGCACCCGTCCCGATCTGCCCAACCATGAACCGCGCGGCTGCCCGCGCGGCGCGAGCTACTCCTGGTATGTCTACAGCGCCCAGCGCGTGAAATATCCGTTGATCCGCGGGCGCTTGATGGAGTTGTGGCGCGAAGCGCGCAAAACCATGGAGCCGGTGGAAGCGTGGAAATCCATCACCGACGATGCGAGCAAAACCAAGCGCTACAAATCAGTGCGCGGCCTCGGCGGCTTCGTGCGCGCCACGTGGGACGAAGTGACGGAGCTGATCGCCGCCGCCAACGTGCACACCATCAAAGAGTATGGCCCGGATCGTGTCGTCGGTTTCTCACCGATTCCCGCCATGTCCATGGTGAGTTATGCCGCTGGCTCGCGTTATCTGTCGCTGATCGGCGGCGTATGCCTGTCGTTCTACGACTGGTATTGCGACCTGCCGCCCGCCAGCCCGCAAGTATGGGGCGAGCAGACCGACGTGCCCGAATCCGCCGACTGGTACAACTCCACTTATCTCATGGTGTGGGGCTCCAACGTACCGCAGACGCGTACGCCAGATGCGCATTTCTACACCGAGGTGCGCTACAAAGGCACCAAGACCGTGGCCGTCTCCAGCGATTATGGCGAGATGGTGAAATTCGGCGACATCTGGTTAGCACCCAAACAAGGCACCGATGCGGCTCTGGCGATGGCCATGGGGCACGTCATCCTGACGGAGTTTCACGCCAAGGGAAAAAGCGAATACTTCACCAACTATGTGCGCCAGTACACCGACATGCCCATGCTGGTGATCTTGAAAGATCACCATGGCACGCTGGTCGCCGACCGTTTCCTGCGCGCCTCCGATCTGGATGGCAAGCTCGGTCAGGAGAACAACCCGGACTGGAAGACGGTGATGATCGACGACAACACCGGCTATCTGGTGGTGCCCAACGGCTCCATCGGATTCCGTTGGGGCGAGGCCGGGGTGTGGAATTTGGAAATGCGCGACGGCGCATCCGGCAAGGACGTGAGCCCCAAGCTCAGCCTCATCGACGGCAAAGACGAAGTCGCCGGCGTAGGCATGCCCTACTTCGGCGGCACCGACCACAACGATCTGGCGGTACGCAATGTGCCCGTGAAGCGCATCAGCGTGCACGGGCAAGAAGTGAAAGTCGCCACGGTGTACGACTTGATGCTGGCCAACTACAGCGTCGAACGTGGATTGGGCGGCGACAACGTGACGAGCGACTACAACGCCGACGTGCCCTATACCCCGGCTTGGGCCGAACGGCACACCGGGGTGAAACGCGCCGACATCATCACCGTGGCGCGTGAGTTCGCCGACAACGCCGACAAGACGCACGGCAAATCCATGGTGATCGTGGGCGCTGCGCTCAATCACTGGTACCACAACGACATGATCTATCGCGGCATCATGAATATGCTGATCATGTGCGGCTGCGTCGGCCAATCCGGCGGCGGCTGGGCGCATTACGTGGGCCAAGAAAAGCTGCGTCCGCAGACCGGTTGGGCGCCGCTGGCCTTTGGTCTCGACTGGCACCGCCCACCACGCCAAATGAACGGCACCTCTTTTTTCTACAGCCACAGCAGCCAATGGCGGCACGAAAAGCTGCACGTGAGTGAAATCCTCTCGCCCACGGCCGACGCCCGCGCGGCGGATTATCGCCTGATCGACTTCAACGTGCGCTCGGAACGCATGGGCTGGCTGCCTTCCGCACCGCAGCTGGAAACCAATCCGCTGGAAATCACCAAAGCGGCGGAAGCCGTCGGCATGGATCCGGCGAAATACGCAGTCGAGCAATTGAAAAGCGGCGCCTTGAAAATGTCCTGCGAAGATCCGGACAACCCGAGAAATTTCCCGCGCAATATGTTCATCTGGCGCTCCAACCTGATGGGTTCCAGCGGCAAGGGCCACGAGTACTTGCTCAAGTATCTGCTGGGCGCACAGAACGCCGTGCTCGGCCCGGATCTGGGTGAGCTGGGTGAAACCAAGCCGAAGGAAGTGACTTGGCACGACAAGGGCGCGGAAGGCAAGCTGGACCTGCTGGTCACACTCGATTTCCGCATGTCCACCACCTGCTTGTATTCCGACATCGTGCTGCCTACCGCGACCTGGTATGAGAAGGACGATCTCAATACTTCCGACATGCACCCCTTCATTCATCCGCTGTCGGAAGCGGTGCAGCCGCTGTGGCAAAGCAAATCCGACTGGGAGATTTACAAAACCATCGCCAAGAAATTCTCGGAAATCGCCGCGATACATTTAGGCACGCAGAAAGATCTGGTGCTGACCCCGCTCATGCACGACACGCCAAGCGAATTGGGCCAAGCGATGGAAGTGCGGGATTGGAAAAAAGGCGAGTGCGACCCGATCCCGGGTAAAACCATGCCCACGATGACCGTGGTCACACGCGACTACGGCGACACCTATCGCAAATTCACCGCACTTGGGCCGCTCTTGACCAAAGTCGGCAACGGCGGCAAAGGCATCGCCTGGAATACCGAAAGCGAAGTGCAGCAATTGATCGAGCTCAATGGCGCGGTGCGCGAGGAAGGCGTGAGCAAGGGGATGGCGAAGATTGAAAGCGCGATTGACGCAGCGGAAGTGATCCTGATGCTGGCGCCGGAAACCAACGGCCAAGTCGCGGTGAAAGCCTGGCAAGCCCTATCCAAGATCACGGGGCTCGAACACACGCATCTGGCGATTCCGCGCGAGGATGACAAGATCCGCTTCCGCGACGTGCAGGCACAGCCGCGCAAAATCATTTCCTCTCCCACCTGGAGCGGGCTGGAGTCGGAGCACGTCAGCTACAACGCGTGCTACACCAACGTACATGAACTGATTCCGTGGCGCACCCTGACCGGCCGCCAGCAGTTCTACCAGGACCATCGCTGGATGCTGGATTTCGGCGAAGGGCTGTGCGTCTACAAACCGCCCATCGACACCAAGACCATCAAGCCGGTGATCGACAAGCTCGGCAATGGCAATAAACAACTGGTGTTGAACTGGATCACGCCGCACCAGAAATGGGGCATTCACAGCACCTACTCTGACAACCTGCACATGCTCACCCTCTCCCGCGGTGGGCCGCATGTGTGGATTTCGGAGCCGGAAGCGAAAGAAGCCGGCATTGTCGATAACGATTGGATCGAGGTCTACAACGTCAACGGCACGCTCACCGCGCGCGCCGTGGTCAGCCAGCGCGTGCCGCGCGGCATGGCGCTGATGTACCACGCCCAAGAAAAAATCATCAACGTGCCGGGGGCAGAGGTCAGCGGCTTCCGTGGCGGCATCCACAACTCGGTCACGCGCACCGTTACCAAACCCACGCACATGATCGGCGGCTACGCGCAGCTGGCCTACGGCTTCAATTACTACGGCACGGTCGGCTCCAATCGCGATGAGTACGTGATTGTGCGCAAGATGAAAAAAGTGGATTGGATGGAAGGTCCGCTAGTAGAAGATACGGAGGCTGCAAAATGAAAATACGCGCACAAATCGCCATGGTGCTGAACCTGGACAAGTGCATCGGCTGCCACACCTGCTCGGTGACCTGCAAGAACGTGTGGACCTCGCGCGACGGCATGGAGTACGTGTGGTTCAACAATGTGGAGACCAAACCCGGCATCGGTTACCCAAAAGAGTGGGAGAACCAGGACAAGTGGAATGGTGGTTGGAACCGCAATAGCGACGGCAGCATCGAGCCGCGCCAAGGGGCGAAGTGGCGCATCCTGGCGAATATTTTCGGCAACCCCAATCTACCGGAGATCGACGACTACTACGAGCCGTTCACCTTCGACTACGCGCACTTGCAAACCGCCAAGCTGTCGCAGACGCCACCCACCGCGCGCCCCATCTCGGTCATCACCGGTAAAAAAATGGACAAAATCCATTGGGGCCCGAACTGGGAAGATGATCTGGGCGGCGAATTCGCCTCACGCAGCCGCGACAAATGTTTCGATGACGTGCAGAAGGAGCTGTATTCCACGTTCGAGAATACTTTCATGATGTATCTGCCGCGCTTGTGCGAGCACTGCCTCAACCCGACCTGTGTCGCTTCCTGCCCTTCCGGCTCGATCTACAAACGCGAGGAAGACGGCATCGTGCTGGTGGATCAAGACAAGTGCCGCGGCTGGCGCATGTGCATCAGCGGTTGCCCTTACAAGAAGATTTACTACAACTGGAAATCCGGCAAGGCGGAAAAGTGCATTTTCTGCTACCCGCGCATCGAGGCAGGCCAGCCCACGGTGTGCTCCGAA
>JAUXTZ010000154.1 GCA_030681095.1 Burkholderiales bacterium | reverse complement strand
GTATTTTTGGGTTCCGACTTTTGATCAAGATATAAACGATTCTAACTTTATTTTCTTACCTGTCCGCCATGACCATCCCAAGCACTGAGCATTTCCTCAACCGAGAGCTCGGTATGCTCGCTTTCAATGAACGCGTGCTGGCTCAGGCCGAAGACCCCGCCGTACCGCTGCTGGAACGACTGAAATTCATCTGCATCGTCAGCGGCAATCTGGATGAATTTTTTGAAGTGCGGGTGGCCGGCTTGAAGGAGCGCATCGCCCTGGGCTCCACCGCGATTAGCCCCGACGGGTTAAGCGCGCGGCAAACTTTCCGCGAGGTGGCGCCGCGCGCCCATGCCCTGGTGGAAAAACAGTATGAAACCCTCAACCAGTCCATCCTGCCGCAACTGGCTGAACAAGGCATTCGCTTCCTGCGTCGCACGCTTTGGAACACGGCACAAACAGAATGGATCCGCGCCTATTTTTTCCGCGAGCTGATGCCAGTGCTCACGCCCATCGGCCTGGACCCGGCTCACCCCTTCCCGCAGGTGCTGAACAAAAGCCTGAATTTTGCAGTGGAGTTATCCGGCCGCGATGCCTTCGGGCGCAATTCCGGCGCGGCCGTGGTGCAGGCGCCGCGTTCTCTGCCGCGAATCATCCGCATGCCGGAAGACATTGCCGGTTGTGAATACGGTTTTGTATTCCTGTCCTCCATCCTGCACGCGCACGTGGGAGAAATGTTTTCCGGGATGACGGTACAAGGCTGTTATCAGTTTCGCGTGACCCGCAATTCAGAACTGTTCGTCGACGAAGAGGAAACCAAAAACCTGCGCGAAGCGCTTCAAGGCGAACTGCCCCACCGCCACTTCGGCAACGCGGTGCGGCTGGAAGCGGCGGACAATTGCTCGCCGGCGATGGCGGAATTTTTGCTGGCGCAATTCAAACTTGGGCGCGCTGATTTTTATCAGGTCAACGGCCTGGTCAATCTGGTGCGGCTGATGCAGATTCCCGATCAAGTGGACCGGCCCGACCTCAAGTACCCCGCTTTCTTGCCTGGATTTCCCGCTGGCCTGAGCGGGGAAAATGACTTGTTCGCCGCCATGCGCAAGGGCGATATTTTGCTGCACCACCCGTTTCAGTCGTTCCAGCCGGTCATTGATTTCATCGATCAGGCCGCCGCCGACCCGGACGTCATGGCGATCCGCCAGACGGTATATCGCACCGGCACCGATTCGATGTTGATGCAGGCACTGATGGCGGCGGCGCAAAGCGGTAAGGAAGTGACCGTGGTGGTGGAACTCATGGCGCGTTTCGACGAGGAGGCCAACATCAACTGGGCGGCCAAGCTGGAGGAAGCCGGCGCCCACGTGGTGTATGGCGTGGTGGCGCACAAAACCCACTGCAAGATGGCGCTGGTGGTGCGCCGCGAAGACAACCGCCTGCGCCGCTACGTGCATTTGGGAACCGGTAACTATCATGCGCGCACCGCCCGCCTATATACGGATTTCGGCTTGCTCACCTGTAACGAGGCGATCTGCACCGACGTGAATGATGTGTTCACCCAACTCACCGGCATGGGCCGCGCCTCGCACCTCAAGCACCTATGGCAATCGCCCTTTACCCTACATAGCCAAATTATCGCTGCGATCCGACGCGAGGCGGAGCATGCCCACGCGAGCAAGCCCGCCGCCATCATCGCCAAGATGAATGCGCTGTTAGAGCCGGAGGTGATTCGCGCACTCTACGATGCGTCCCAGGCCGGGGTGAAAATTGATTTGATTATCCGCGGGGTGTGCGCGTTGAAACCGGGCATTGCCGGGTTATCGGAAAACATCCGAGTGCGCTCGGTGATCGGACGCTTTCTGGAACACACGCGAATATTTTATTTCCGCGATGACGGCAATGAACGGGTATACCTATCCAGCGCGGACTGGATGGATCGCAACTTCTTCCGGCGTATCGAGGCGTGTTTCCCGGTGCTGGAACCGCGCCTGAAAAAACGCATCATCGGAGAAGGGCTGAAACCCTACCTCCGGGACAACCTTCAGGCATGGGAAATGGATGCCAAGGGCGAATACCACCGCAGAACCAGCCGCCGCGCCAAACCCTTCATTGCGCAACTGGCGCTGCTGGACTTGCTGGCGAAGAACGCGGGCTAATGGACTGCTTCGCAAAATTCGACTAGCGCCAGGACAACAGGCAAGCGACGCTAACACTGTAATCGTTGAATATTTCATTTTATTGCAAAGAGCGTATTAGTCGCGCTGGCATGTTGGCAATTCATGTTCCTCGACTCGCTATGACCGCAACAGCTTGCAAGTAAATCGGCTCCAACTCCTTCCCAAAGCAACCCTTGACCTTTACTAAATCGAAACTAATAATAAAGTATTACGGTAATACTTTTATGGAAAGACGTGCTGAATCGAGGCGCGTTCTCGGGTCACTGGGGCGGAATGGCGAGGCCGCGACCCAGGAAGTAAGCAACATCGTGCAGATATCCTCGCCCTATTAGGAGAGCAAACAATGAAAGCCAAGACCTCATCTACGCCGCGTGCACCCCTTAAAAAAGCAGCTGCGGCACCCATCAAACGGCGCACTAAAACGGCAGCAAAACCGGCGGCTAAAAAGCCTGCGGCCAAGCCCGCTAAAGCAAAAACAGCCAAAAGAATCGTGAAAGCCGCCCCAGTCAAAACAAAGCCGTCCTCTACACCGGCTAAAAAGCCTGTTGCTGCCGTTGCCTCAGTGAAGGTTGGCGCCCAATCCAAGGCGGCAAGCGCTGCCGCCACAAAAGCTGCAAAACCAGTTGAGAAACCACCCCTGAATGCCACCGCAACATTGGTCGCGCCCCCTCTCGCCAATTCTGTTCAAGAGAAAGG
>JAUXTZ010000201.1 GCA_030681095.1 Burkholderiales bacterium | reverse complement strand
GCCGCTACCAAGGCACAGGCAATAGTGGAATTGACATCGCCTACTACCAAAATGGCGGCCGGCTGTTCCCGATCCAACACCGGCTCGAAACGGCGCATGATTTCGGCGGTTTGCACCGCATGGCTGCCGGAGCCAACGTCGAGATTGATATCGGGATGGGGGATGCCCAAATCGGCGAAGAACTGCTTATTCATCGCTTCGTCGTAATGCTGGCCGGTATGCACAATTTTCGCGGGAATCGGTGAAGCGCCTGCGTGCAACGCCTGCATGATGGGCGCGATCTTCATGAAATTGGGACGCGCGCCCACGATGCAGAGGATGCCGCCTTTAGTCATGATTCTTACTCGGTTTGGCCTTGCTCTCCCCCACCGCGTGCAATAGTTTGCGCATCATGGCCAGCACGCGATTCAAGGTGCGCTCCATGCTGTCGATTTTTTCTTCCATCGAAGACAGATTGGCTTGCGCTTCGCCTTGTTGCATCAAGCTTGGCCTGACGTTGGTCGGCATTGTGCTATTCGCCACCTCTTGCCCGAGATCGTCGATCACTTCCTGCACCTCAGCGCGATCGAAGTGGTGCTTCTCGGACAGATAGCCCAATAGCATCAGCCGGTCGCACAGCGTATTGATCTTGCGCGGGATGCCGCCGGTGTATTCGTGAATGCGCTGGTAGGCCTCATCCGTGATGGTCGGATCACCCTTCCATCCGACGAGATCGAGGCGATGCTGAATGTAGGAGCGGGTTTCGGAAGCGTCCATCGCGCCCAGATGATAGGACGCGATCACGCGCTGTTTGAGCTGCTGCATCTCCTGGCTTTGCAAGGTGATGCGAAATTCCGGCTGGCCGAGCAGAAAGCTTTGCAGCAGCGGCTTCTCCGCGTGGTGAAAATTGGACAACATGCGTAACTCTTCCACCGCGCGCGGCGAAAGGTTTTGCGCTTCGTCCACCACCAACAGCGGGCGCTTGCCTTGCTTGACGACATTGAGCAAATAGCTTTCCAGCTTCTTCAAGAGCGAGGCTTTGTTCAGCCCTTCTTGCTCCAAGCCGAAGGCAGCGGTGACGGCGCGCAGCATGTCATCGGCGTCGAGCTGCGTGGAAACCAGCTGCGCCGCAATGACGTTTTCATGCTCCAACTTCTTGAATAGATAGCGCACCAACATCGTCTTACCGGCGCCGATCTCGCCGGTCACCACGATGAAGCCTTCTCCCAGCGACAAACCGTATTCGAGATAAGCCATGGCGCGCTTATGCCCCTTGCTGCCGAAAAAGAACTTGGGATCAGGATTTAACGCGAAAGGTTTGGCGCGCAGCTGATAAAAAGACTCGTACATCGCTGCGCCCTTTAGAAAGTGTAGGTAACCGAACCGGTGAGGGCGTTTTCGGTAAAGTGGGCGTTCTGGTTGCTGTCGCGCATTTGCCGGCGCAGCGATACGCTGCCGGACAGCTGGGGGGAGAATTTACGATCGAGTCCAAATTGCAGGCTGGAGACCGTATCTTGCCGATTCAAGCTCGGAAAATCACTGCGGGTCAGGCTGGTTGAGAGGTTGGTGTTTGTCAGCGCCGTCCATTGCCATTTCCAACTCGCATTCACGCCAACTTGTTTCACTTCACTGGTGCTTAGAAAAACATCGTTCGTGCTATTAGAAAAACCAATATTGCCGATTTGCAAATTTACATTTGTGTTCACGGTTGAATCAATCTCTGTCGTTTGGATTGAACGATATGCCCCAAGCGAAAAATCATGCTTCCTCTTCTTCCAACTAAAAGCGGTCGCGAAACGTTTGCTGAGAAAAACCTGGTTCGATAGTAAATTATTACTTGATGTCAACGAAACTATTTGCCCAGCCCCAAAAGAGGCGCTCTGACCGGTTTGACTATTTGACGTGGTCACAGACTCGCTGTAATCCGCCGTCCATACGGAATTTACCCCCCGCGTCTTGAACGCCATATTCCATGACTTGCCGTAATATTGGTGGCCAAAGCCAAGATCGAGCGAGGTGCGCGTGGAAGGCGCCCAGGAACCTGCAATATTCCAAAATGATCCGCCTGTCGCGGCGCCCGTAGAGCTTACATAACTGTTTTTACTGGTGCCAACCGTACCCGTTAGCCGGAGGCGAGAAGAAATCAGATAGCCGAGGCTGGCAGAGGTGGTGGTAAAACTCACATCCGAACGATCCGAGTAATCAACGGTTTGTTCCGAGTAATTCAGCCCCCACGAAACTCGCCCAAATGCCGAGCCGCTGGCCAAAGATAAGTTGGTTGAATAGTTGGTGCTACCTGAAAACGCATCGCTGCTGTTGCCCACCTCCGAAATCGCATAGCGCGCATTGAGTGTCGCGGTGGAACCGAAGCGGTGTATCCAATAAGGTGAAACCGTTACCGACCGCACGCTGGTCAAATTGCCGGTGGCGTTGGTGTTATCCACCCCCGTTGCGGCCAGAGGCGAGATTGAGGCTTGTGAGATGGACGCAGTGGTATCGAGGAAAATCTCATTCTCGAACAACTCCGCATTCGCGTGGGCGTTGAGTTGGTGATAAGTCGTATTGCGCGTGGAATCTTCAGCGTAAAACAGATTTTGGTTGGAGTAACTCGCATCCACCTTGAGGCGCGCGCCATCCTTCTTCGCAGTTATCGTGGGGGTTATCGACGTTACAAAATCGCCTTTTGAACCGCCCGTCGCGCCGAGTGTGACGTTATCGGTGTAGGTTTCACTTGCCGTTACGCTCGCGCCCAGCTTCCAATCCGATGCCCAAGCCGGCCCCGACAACGCGAGCGTCAGCATGGTTGCGATGATCTTGCGCCCCATCTCCCCGATGTTGGCTGATGTTATTTCATTTTTTTTCATCAAGATTCTTTAAGGTGCTAATAAGCTGGTTTGCCGTAGCCCCCATAACCGTAATAGCCGTAGCCGCCTGCGTTGTGCGAAGCGGATTTGTTGAGCACCATGCCGATTACGTCGCATGCGCCTTCTAGGCGCGTAAGCGCTTCCCGCAATGCGTTTTTGGGGGTCTTGTCCGTTTCGGCCACCATGACGACTTGCCCCATGTGCGAGGCGAGCACGCTCGCTTCGCTGGTCGCGAGCAGTGGCGGCGAATCGAACAGCACTAAGCGGTCTGGGTAGCGGTTGGCCAATTCGGCGATGAGGCGGTCCATTGCCTCGCTCGCTAACAACTCCGTCGCACGCGCATAGGTGCGGCCGGCGGGCAAGATGGATAGCTTGTCGATATTGGTGCGCAAAATCACGTTGGACAAATCGCGCGTACCTTGGCGCAGGATATCGAGCAAGCCATGTTCGGCGCGAAACCCCAGGTACTCCGGCATGCGCGGCTTAGCCACGTCAGCGTCGACCAGCAATACGGTGCGGTCCAGCTCCATGGCGATACTGATGGCCAGATTGATCGCCGTGAAGGTTTTGCCCTCGCCTGGCAAGGAACTCGTCACCATGATGAGGTTGCCATTTTTAACCGGGTTCGAGCCGAATGCATTCGCCAGCAGCGGGCGTTTGATCATGCGGTATTCTTCAGCCAAGGCGCTGCGTTCATCATCGCTGGTAAGCAAGCCGCGTGCGCGCAGTAAGCCAAAATCTATATTGACCTGGCGCGAAGCGAGCATCTCCTCTGTGTCAGCCTTTGCAGGAGCGGGTTGCGGTGAACTAGTGTGCTGACGCGGCGCTTCTTCTTTGGTTTCAATTTTAGCCACAGCCTGCTCAACTAGGCTGCTGGCCAGGGTTTCGGCCGCTATGGGTGCAGATTGCGGTGGCTCAATAACCGCCTGCGGCTTGTCGACAATCTTGTTCAGCGCTTTTTCGATAATGCTCATAGCAATTCCTGGTTATGCGCTGCGGACGAAGAGAAAGGAAATACCCAACAACACGATGTATGCGCTTAGAAGCGCGCCGAATGACGCGGCCCATGCCAGCAGCTTTTTGCGCCGTGATTTTGTCTGCGCATCGTTCCAGACCATGGTCACCGTACCCAGCACGGGGTACTCGGTTAGCGCGGTTATACCGGCGCGATCAGTGACAATTGGCCGAATCTGGCTCATGACGAAGGCGAATGCGGCGCCACCGGCCATGGCCAACAACAAGACCATGGAGAACAGCAGCGGCCGGTTGGGAAAGGACGGATTGGGCGGCACATAGGGCGGGTCGATGACTTTGAAGTCGATGACATCTGTCTTGGACTCCATATCTTCCGACATTTGGGCCGATTCGCGCCGGCTGAGCAGTTGAGCGAAGTTTGATTTATGCACCTCATAATCACGGTTGAGTTGCAACAGATCCGTTTCGACTTGCGGAACCATATTGGCTTGCTGGCGCAGTTGGCTGAAGCGGGATGAATATTCGCTTACCCGCGCCTTCAGGGAAGCGGCTTGCGCCTCCGCCTCGGCTAGCGAAAGACTGAGTTGTTGATAGTAGGGATTTTGGCTTGCGGCATTGGCAGTAATCGGTTTCTTGATCTTGGCTTCTTGCTTTTTCTGCTCTTCGAGTTGCGCGATGACGCGCTTGGTGCTGACGATATCTGGATGTTGCTCGGTATAACTTAAGCGCATCTGATCCAGATTTTTTTCCAGCGCTTGGATGCGCGCATCTAATTCTGGATTGCCGCCGACGGTCGCGGCGCCCTGTGTGCCAGCTTCCGGATCTTCGCCGGCAAGCTGCCGCTTCAATTGATCGCGGCGGGTTTCGGCCTCGCGCAGTGCCAGCGTGGCTTCATTGATCTTATTTTGCGCCTCACCCAGCTTGGCAATGTAGTCGCCGCCTTGGCCGGGCATCATGCCCAAGTGCTTTTGTTTGAATTCCTAGAGCGCGGTTTCCGAAGTGGATAATTTTTGCTCATAGGATTTGATCTGGTCTTCGAT